>NZ_JAUBRB010000040.1:0-65174 GCF_036701585.1 Microcoleus sp. POL10_C6
TTGCACTTTACTCTCGATCGCACGCTCTCTTAACCCAGCCCACGTAATATGCGCTCGATATATTCAGCAAGCCCTAACTACAGTAACCTATTCAGATTAAGGCTCGATCGGAGATATGGCAGCGATCTGTAATTGTAGAGCTTGCGCGGCAACCGCATTTTCAGGTATAGTGAGAATGATTATCAGACTCAGTACGCGATCGGCTCGATCGCCCGTATCTTAGCAGAGGCGATCGCACCGGGCTGTCAGCGATGAGGTGCGATCGGCTTTGGAAATTAACAGCAATGCCTTTACAATTAACCAATGAATAACAATGACTAATCTCACCGTACAAACCCCAGATTTAATTGCCGATCTTCCCAAAAAAGGGATGCCAGTAACTATAATTACCGGATTTCTCGGCAGCGGCAAAACCACTTTGCTCAATCAAATACTCAAAAATCGCCAAGATTTAAAAGTAGCAGTTTTAGTTAACGAATTTGGCGATATCAACATCGATTCGCAGCTTCTTGTTTCTACAGAAGATGACATGGTAGAACTTAGCAACGGTTGCATCTGTTGTACTATTAACGAAGGCTTAGTCGATGCAGTCTACCGAGTCTTAGAACGAGAAGAACGCATCGACTGCATGGTAATTGAAACCACCGGAGTGGCCGACCCGCTGCCGATTATCCTGACATTTGTCGGCACCGAATTGCGGGATTTAACCAATCTAGATTCTGTACTTACCGTAGTCGATAGCGAAACATTCACTCCCGATCATTTTGACAGCGAAGCAGCTTTTAAACAAGTGGCATTTGCAGATATTGTGCTGCTGAACAAAACCGATCTAGCTCCTCAAGAAAAAGTAGAAGAGTTAGAATCTTACATTCGCACAGTTAAGGAAGGAGCGAGAATTTTACACTCTCGATACGGTGAAGTTCCTCTACCCTTAATTTTGGGTGTAGGTTTAACGCAAGCAGATATTTTCAACAGTCTTGAAATTGAGGAAAAACACGAACACGATCACGAACACGAACACCATCATCACGGACATCACTCCAATCACTTAGATAACGACGGATTTATTTCATTATCATTTGAGAGCGATCGACCTTTTGATGTCCGCAAATTTCAAGAATTTCTCACTGAAAAAATGCCCTTCGATGTATTTCGGGCAAAAGGAATTCTCTGGTTTAACGACAGTCCAATGAGACACATCTTTCAACTCAGCGGCCCCAGATACGAATTAGATGCTTCCGAATGGTTTACCGCACCTAACAATCAACTCGTAGTCATCGGCCGCAACTTAGATACCACTCAAATTCGAGAACACCTGAACAGTTGCTTAGTTTAAGATCGTGTCTGAAAAACCCATGAGGACACGGCATTGCCGTGTCCCTACTATCTCATGCATAAATCCAAATCTCAAATCTCAAATCTCAAATCTCAAATCTCAAATCGATCGCCCTTACCTGCTACAATTGAAGGTATAATATTAACGCAGTAAACCGCTACGAGTGAATCATGTCCACAAACACCGCACTACCCGCAGCCCTAGCTAAAATCGTCCAGCGCTTTCAGCGACACTCCGATCCGAAACAGCGCTACGAACAACTGCTGTGGTACGCCAAGCGACTCCCAGCATTTTCCGAAAGCGACAAACTGCCGGAAAACAAAGTGTCTGGCTGCGTGTCGCAAGTTTATATTACTGCAAATTTGGCAGACGGAAAAGTTCTGTATCAAGGCGATTCAGACGCTCAGTTAGTCAAAGGATTAGTTGGCTTGCTGGTGGAAGGTTTGAGCGGATTAACACCTGCTGAAATTGTCACCATTACCCCAGATTTTATTCAAGACACGGGATTGAATGTGAGTCTGACACCTTCCCGCGCGAACGGCTTTTACAACATTTTTCAAATGATGAAAAATAAGGCGCTTGCTTGTGAATTGAGCAAGCAAGCCGAAGCAAATTAAAAGAATAAAAAGTTATGACTCAAACTACCAATTTAACAAAATCAGGTTCGGGCAACTATCCCGCTGCCGTTCAAGAATATATCTGGAATTGGCAAGAAACGCAAATCAAAGTTATTTACGAAACCAGAGGACAGGGAAATCCTGTATTGCTGCTGCCTGCTTTCAGTACAGTTTCGACGCGAGAAGAAATGCGTCCTTTAGCAGAATTGTTAGCTTCTGAATTTCAAGTTGTGAGCTTAGATTGGCCGGGTTTTGGCGAATCGGATCGACCGCGAACTGACTATCAACCGCAACTATACCATCAATTTATCAAGAATTTTGTTGAGGCAATTTTTAATAGTCCGGTTGCTGTAGTTGCGGCAGGTCATGCTGCGGGTTATGTGATGCAGTTAGCGCAATCACAGCCCAATGTGTGGTCAAAGATTGTGTTAGCTGCGCCGACTTGGCGCGGGCCTTTGCCGACGATGAGCAAACAGCAAAGCGGGTGGCATGGAATTGTGAGAGAATTAGTACGATCGCCCTTACTGGGACAATTCCTATACAAACTCAACACTGCGCCGTCATTCCTCAGCTTGATGTACCGCCGCCACGTCTATGTTGATGCAGCTAAAGTCACGCCCGATTTCATCCAAAGTAAATGGCAAGTGACGCAAAAACCCGGTGCTAGATACGGTTCCGCTGCCTTTGTGACTGGTGGTTTAGATCCGGCAAAAGTGCGATCGGAATTTACAGATAATTTTCAACAATTAGCAGTGCCGGTGATGGTTGTAATTGCTGAGAATGCGCCGCCCAAATCAAAGGCTGAAATGGAAGCATTAACGGAATTACCGGGTGTTGAGTCGCGAGTTATTCCTGGTTCCTTGGGAATGCACGAAGAGAATGCAGCAGCTTTAGCAAATGCGGTTAAATCTTTTATTTGAGAGAATTAAGAGGGAATGAACCGCAGAGGTCGCAGAGAACGCAGAGGCGAGAAGAGAAGAGGGGATGAATGCAAGCTGTTTTTTTTACGTTAGTTTGGATGGTTTGCTATTGGTTTTGTCTGCCAGTTTATGCTGTCGGAGATTCGCCGATGGTCAATTTGCCAAAGAGTACGATCGAAGGTGCGATCGACTTTCACATTCATTCTTCTCCTGATGTGATTCCTCGCAGATTAGACGATTTTGAAGTAGCGAAATTAGCTGCTAGGGCGAAGATGAAAGCTGTGGTATTGAAAAATCATTATGCCAGCACAGCAGCGCGGGCAGTTCTGGTTAATAAAATAGTACCAGAAATCCAAGTTTTCGGAGGAGTTGTTCTCAATTATGCTGTCGGCGGCATTAATCCCCAAGCTGTCGAAGCAATGCACCGCATCGGCGGCAAATACGGTAAAGTAGTGTGGCTGCCAACGGTTGATGCTGAGCATCACTTGCAGGTTTTTCAAAAGTCGGGAAGGGGGATTAAAGTTGCGGAAAAGGGCAAAGTTTTACCGCAAACAGCAGCGGTGTTGAAGATGGTAGCTAAAGAGAATTTGGTATTGGAAACTGGTCATATTTCCTCAGAAGAAGTGATGGCAGTTGTAGCTGAAGCCAACCTGCTCAGCATTAAAAACATCCTGATTACCCACGCCATGGCGGATGTACCCGGTTTATCCCTAGAAAATATGCAAACAGCCGCCCAGAGGGGAGCTTTTCTAGAACTCGCATTTGTCAACGATTTGATGGGAGAAAATGCCGCTGATGACGGACACAAAAACTGGCATCAAGTTCCTATTAGTAAGATGGCAGCAGCGATTAAACTAATAGGAGCCGAGCATTTTGTTATGAGTACAGATTTGGGAAGAAAACCCGATCCTTTACCTGCAGAAGGTTACAAATTATTTGTGAAAAAATTGATAAATCAAGGCATTTCTCCGCACGAAATTGATTTAATGATGAAACACAATCCAGCTCGATTGTTAGGCATTTAGAACGGGTAATTGGTAATTGGTAATTGGCAATCGGGGATTGGGAACCGTTAATTGGGAATTCTCTTCCCTCTTTGCTCTTCCTTCTTCCCTCTTCCTTCTTCCTTCTTCCTTCTTCCTGACATCCGTTACATCTTGTACATTGCTCGTTGCCGAACTTCCCTCTTCCTGACATCCGTTACATCTTGTACATTGCTCGTTGCCGAACTTCCTTCTTCTATTCTTGATTGCCTTTGCCGCGCAGGTATCCGTTATCTGCAATGCGCCAAGCACCCCCAGCATTGCCCGTTAAATCGCTATCTTCCACGGTAGCAATGCCATCTCTGTAAATGCCGATTGCCTCACCTTCATTACCATTAATCCGACACCGGCGCACGATCAATTTTCCTCCCAATCCGACACCTATTCCCAAACTGCCGTTGTCAAAAATACTGCAATCTTCCACCGTTGCTTTCCCATTATCCGATATAAAAATTCCGTTCCATACCCCATCATGAATTTGACTGCGGCGCAGGATAGAATTTGCATCAGGGCCGCAAATTCCCACGACAGAATAGTCCGCAGAAGTGATATCGCTGTCTTCTACGATCAACTCGCCTTTGCGAATATCGACAGTGTAATATTTCCCAGTGGCGCTCAGGGTTAAACCCCGCACTAAAGCAGTATCAGTTGCCATTTTAATGCAGTTTGAGTTGATACTTTCAACCACAATGCGATCGACATCTCCGCTGCCGATAATTTCTACCGATTTGTCGAGAATTAGACTTTCGCGATAAACGCCTGGATGCACGTCAATCCGCGTGCCCGGTGCTGCATTTTTCAGCGCTTCGCTAATAGTAGTATAATCGCCTTGACCCTGCTGAGAAACAACAAATTTTTGACTCTTCAAAACTTTGGGATCAGAAGTAGATGCTTTAATTTGCCCTGACTTCGACTCAAAATGCTCAGATTGTCGTGAGCCCGCTTCGGAAAGTTGCGATGTTACCAGCAAGCGTTCTTGATAAACTGTCTCTAGCTGATGTTCTAACTCGGATACTTGAGATTGAAGTTGAGCTTGATTCTGATTTGCTGTCTCGATTTGACTTTGAGTTTCCGAGAGTTGAGAATAAAGGTGCGATCGTTCTCTGTTAGCAGTTTCTAGCTGAGATGCCAATTCAGAGCGACTTTTACGCACACTTTCTAACTCACTTTCTAAGTCGGATACTTGAGATTGAAGTTGAGTTTGATTTTGATTAGCTGTTTCGATTTGACTTTGCAATTGGGAGATTTGAGAATTGAGTTGAGATTCCAATTCAGAGCGACTTTGACGCACACTCTCTAACTGGCGTTCTAACTCGGAGATTTGAGACTGAAGTTGATTTTGATTCTGGTTTGCTGTCTCGGTTTGACTTTGTAATTCCGAGAGTTGAGAATAAAAGTGCGATCGTTCTGTGTTAGCAGTTTCTAGCTGAACTTCTAATTCAGAGCGAGTTTGATACACAATATTTAGGTGATTTTCTAACTCGGATACTTGAGATTGAAGTTGAGATTGATTCTGATTGGCTGTCTCGATTTGACTTTGCAATTGCGAGATTTGAGAAGTGAGCTGAGATTCCAATTCAGAGCGACTTTGACGCAGACTTTCTAACTGGCGTTCTAACTCGGAGATTTGAGATTGAATTTGAGTTTGATTCTGGTTAGCTGTCTCGGTTTGAGTTTGGAATTCCGAAATTTGAGAATAAAGTTGCGAGCGTTCGGTGTTAGCAGTCTCTAGCTGAACTTCTAATTCAGAACGAGTTTTACGCACACTTTCTAACTGATTTTCTAAGTCGGATACTTGAGATTGAAGTTGAGTTTGATTCTGATTAGCCGTCTCGATTTGACTTTGGGATTCCGAGATTTGAGAAGTGAGCTGAGATTCCAATTCAGAGCGACTTTGACGCACACTTTCTAGCTGGTGTTCTAACTCGGAGATTTGAGATTGAAGTTGATTGTGATTCTGGTTTGCTGTCTCGGTTTGACTTTGCAATTGGGAGATTTGAGAAGTGAGTTGAGATTCCAATTCAGAGCGATTTTGACGCACACTTTCTAAGTGGTGTTCTAACTCCGAGATTTGAGATTGAAGTTGATTTTGATTCTGGTTAGCTGTCTCGGCTTGAGTTTGAATTTCCGAGAGTTGAGAATAAAGTTGGGATCGTTCTGTGTTAGCAGTTTCTAGCTGAGATTCTAATTCAGAGCGAGTTTGACGCACACTTTCTAACTGGCGTTCTAACTGGGAGATTTGAGATTGAAGTTGAGTTTGATTCTGATGGGCTGTCTCGATTTGACTTTGGGATTCCGAGAGTTGAGAATAAAGGTGCGATCGTTCTGTGTTAGCAGTTTCTAATTGAGCTTGCAGTTCTGATAACTGAGACTGGAGTTGCGAGCTATCTTCCTCCTTGCGATGTATCTGAGACTCCAATTCTGACAACTCAGACAGCAGTCTCTCTCGCTCTAAAACAACCATTTCGGATTGAAGTTGTAGTTCATGAACTTGAGAGTTTAACTGCATTTTATCTAGATTAGCAGCTTCTAACTCTCTTTGCAGTTCTAATAATTCAAATGGAGGTTGCTGTGCTTGTTCGCGAGCGGTTTGCAATTGAGAGTTGAGTATTTCGCGTTCTTGCTCTGCACTCTCCAATTGAGCTTGTAGCTCTGACAATTCCGAAGTAAATTGCGATCGCTCTGCTTCGACTAATTGCAGTTGAGTTTGCAAACCCGACAGTTGAGACTGAAGTTGGTGCCGCTCTTCAATCGAGCGCTCGAACTTAATTTGAATTTCCGACAACTGGTACTGTACCTGCAATCGGCTTTGGCTAGCCGTTTCCAACTGACTCTCAAATTCCGACAGCAGAGCGTGAAATTGAGAACGTTCTGTATCAACCGCCTCTAACTCTGCTTGCATTTCCAGCAATTGAGCGTTAAGCTGCGATCGCTCCTGCTCCGCAACTTCTAACAGCTCTTTAAGTTCTGCCACTTCTGCTAACTGGGACTCAGCTTGGTGAGCATTTTCTAACTGAAACTGCAAATCAGCAATCAGAGCATCTATTTGCGATCGATCCTGGGCAATTCCTGCCAAAAATTCTTCCATTTCCGACACTTGATTTTTTAACAATTCTTGCTCGCCAGTCACAGTTTCCAACCGACTTTGCAACTGGGACAATTCAGAATTTAGCTGATTTTCATTCTGTAGCTTTTGTCGCAATTCCGAAGTTCGGGCATCCAACTGAGCAGCCAAATTCGATATAGCCTCCTGCGAACCCTGCATCCGCACCAAATTGCGTGAATTTCGCTTATTCAAAATTAGCCAGCAGACTAATGCCCCGCCTCCAAATCCTATTAATAAAAGTAATGCTTCCATTTGTTTTATCTAATTAATATAAATTGAGTGATTTTGATGCTGACGAAAAAAATGGACATCCACAACTCGCTATCTTATATCGTTTCCGGTTGCATCGGAATAAGAAAATCGAGTCTACAGTTAACAATCAACCATTCAGTTTTGCGACCCGCCCGTCAACAGTCAACAGTCAACAGTCAACTGTCATGAGGAGTGCAACCGGAATTGATATTACTCAAAGCTATCACAACTTGCCAGCCTGTGTTCACTTGGCTCAACAATTTATATTTCTTTACAAATCCGTTTTGTTTACAGGTAAGGTGCAGCGCACCCTGCAAGTCCGATTAATGAAGCAAATCCACAATATGAGGAATAATTTCGATATGCTGAGTCAACAAATAATCCAACCTATCCGCCAGTAAACTAAAAATTAAATCGTTATAACTCATTCCGTATTCCGCCAAACCTAAAGCTACCAAACTCGTCACATTTTCCCCTGGATGTTTCAGATCCGGTTTGGGATTTGCTTCCAAAACATAAAGTGAGCCATCAGCATCACTTCGGACATCAATCCTCACCAAACTGTTCAAACTAAACTCCCAATAAATTTTTCGAGCTAACTCAATTAAATCTTTTTTTAGTTCAGGTTCCTCACCGCCCATCAACCGTCCTCGGTCGGCCGTAATCGCCTTTTTATCCATAGAAGTAAAGATGCGTTCTTCCGGCTCCAGCACCCGCTCGACAGTCGAAAAAGCAAAAGGTTTGGTATTTTTATCAAATATGCCTTTAGCATAAGTAACATAGCCACAAACCGCTACACAAAATTCTCTTCCCGGCAAATATTTTTCAATTAAAGCAGTATTGTGAGTATCTCGGTGAACGTCCGAAACCGCCTGAGACAAACCCTCAATATTGTCTACAAAATGAACGTGCAGTGAAGCGCGACCGGATACTGGTTTAACAACAAACGGCCCTTGATAGTCACCAAAAGCAATGGCAAAACGCTGATGTAAATTAGGCTGCAAAATCCCTTGAGAAGGATGCCAAGTCATAAACGGAGCGGTTTTAATTCCGACTGATTGCAGTTCCCGTTTAAAAGCGTGTTTGTTATCTAAAGTTGAACTGTTTAAAGGATTGTGACCCACATAAGGCATTCCCAACATTTCCAACAATGCGGGAGTGTGACAAACAGGATTGTAGCCCTGGACTCCGCCAGTATTCAGCCACACTAAATGGATATTTTTTTGTTTGAGTTGTTCCGGCAAGTTCATGTCATCAGGTAGGACAAAGACGTGCTTAAAGCCAATTTCTGCTAAGGCTGTAGCAATCTCGCGGGCGACGATTTCGTAACTCTTCCAAGCGCGGGGATTGTGAGTTTTGTAAATCACTGAGCCGGGGCGATCGCAGTCGCCGCCGAACACCACAGCAATCCGCAGTTTAGCAAACAGTACCTCCAAATATTGAGGCAGCAAACTAAAGTCATAATGCCAGCGATTCCGGCTAACTGATCGGGGAATCATTTAAGTGTTTTTCCTTTTTGTTTCATTTTTTAGCGACGGAACCGCTAGATTTTCCCAAATATATTCCAGCCAAAACCACAGAAAAAGCAAACCAATTAAACAAGCTCAAACTTTCCGAAAATAGCACCCAAGCCATAATAGCCGTAATTACCGGTTCTAGGAGCAGGAAAAAAGCTACAAATTCCGACGAAAAACGACCTAGACTGTGGATAAGCAGTCCCTGACCAAAAGCTTGGCAAACCACGGCCAAAGCAATTACCGTCAGCCATCCCTCCCAAGAATAAGGGAAAACTCGATCGCCCGCAAGGAGAACCAGTGGCAAAACCAAGATACTGCCCATAAAACAGCGCCACATCAATATAGTTGTCGCCGGAAACTTGGTTCGCAAATGTTCAGAAATTAGCAGGTTTCCTGCATAAAACATCGCCGATAAAAGAGCAGCAACGTCGCCGACAAGATTGTCTCCCGCAGTTTGCAAATCGTCGATTCCGATCGCAATTGCGCCAGACAAAGCCACCGCCAGTCCCACCAAAAACCTGTTGTCAAAGCGTCGCCCCAACAGCAGCCATCCCCCCAAAGTAGTAAATAAAGGAGTTAAGTTTCGCAGTACAGTAGAATTAGCGACATTAGTCTGACTCAGTGACCAGGCCCAGAAACCCACAGAAGCAGAAGAAACCACGCCTACGGCTATTAACAGCATCACATCCTGCAGAGTGTAGTTCGATCGCTCTTCAACTTGTCCCCCAGACATTCGGCGACGCGCAGCATCAGCACCATTCCACACTCCAAATACCACAGTTGCTATCCACAAACGGTTAAAAACAGTAGCATTCGGGCTGATTTCTCGTTCGCTCAACCTAATAAAAATCGCCGCCAGCGACACCGCTAGCAGCGCCGCCGACAGCGATGCGATCGCCCAAATTTTGCCTGGACTGTCAGCTAATTCACCGTTTTTTAAACTGTCTGGCTTTCCCGAAACAAGAGTTTTGTCTTCAGTTGTTAAGGCAGAGTTTAACTCGGTTTTTGCCAAAATATTGCGCTGAAGTTCAATATTTGGCTCTGGCAATCCCAGTTTTTTTGACATTATTAAAAGTTCCAATGAAGGCAGAAGGCAGTTGTGTAGGGTGCGTGACAAAAGAAAATTTGGGCGACGAATGGAGTGACTCAAAAGTCACGCACTCTACTTACTAGGGCTGCAAAAACTATTTTTTATAGTTAACAGCAGCTTAGGTTGAAGGTTTAACAGAAAGCCTTGTCAAAGCCTCCTTTAGCGCCGGCGGCAATTGCCGGATAATCTTGTTCTTGTCGCGATCGACACCAACCAAAGTTACCTGTGCTGTCACATATAACTCCTGAGTATCAGCCGATCGAATTTCGTAATCCCAAAGCAGCCGCACACCCTCGGTAGCAGCCATCCGCGTTCTGACTGCCACAGATTGACCCATTTGTACAGCCCGGTGGTAGCGCAGCGAAAGTTCCACCACGGGCAATTCCAAACCCTGCGCCACCCAGTCTGCATACTCGATGCCGAGAGAGCGCAAACTTTCCACCCTCGCTTCCTCCATCCAAGCAATATAAGTCCCGTGCCAAACCACACCGCTATAGTCAGTATGGTGAGGGTAAACTCGCACCAAATATTCAAACCAGCCATCAGAGTCTATCCCACGCCGATTTTGAATAGCACCAGCCGGTGCGAGCTCTGGTTGAGTTCGATCGTTCTCTAACACTTTACAAATCGTTCCAAAACGCTACATTTCTACAAATCATAAGACAAACTTCAGGTCTATGCTTAACATTAACGAACTAGAGTACCAACGGCCTAGTTTAACGTCGCACAAGAAAACTCAACTGTTTTTACCGCCAAAACCATGATAGAAAAAATTTTAGTAGCCGTCGCCGGTCGCGGCTTGTGCGAAGAGATGTTTAATATGTTGATGGACATCCCTTCCTTGCAACAAACCTCTGTCACCGTCTTGCACGTCGTGCCGCCCCAAGTAACCTCCGATGGCATGGCCGAGAAACTGGAAGAAGGAGGCAAGATTTTAGCACAAGCAGTCCAGTCTTTGAAAATAGATCCCAGCAAAGTCAACCCTCGGCTCAAACAGGGAGACCCAAAAACCACAGTTTGCCAAGTCGCAGAAGAAGAACAATCCGACTTAGTAATTATGGGTTCCCGGGGACTCGGACGGCTGCAATCGATTTTGGAAAACTCAGTCAGCCAGTACGTTTTCCAGCTAACATCCCGACCGATGTTGTTAGTAAAAGACGACATCTACGTCAAAAAAATCAAGCGCGTCATGGTGGCGGTAGACAAATCAGAATCTGCCAAACAGTCATTACAGCTTGCGCTATCTTTGGTCAAAGAAGTCAGTGGCGGAGAGATAATTTTAGTACACGTCACCAAAGATTTGACGGGAAAATCCAGCACAGATTTAACAACAAGTGCTGAAAAAGACGCTGTATTGGCCCCAGCAGTAGCACTAACCAAACAAATGGGAGTTAGCTACCGCTGCGTGAGTGCTACAGGCAAGCCAGGGGAAGAAATTTGTCGGATTGCAGACGAGTTGAATGCCGACTTGTTGGTAATCGGTTCCCCGGATCGGCGACCCAGCGTTGCCAAAAACTTTGTGGATATCGATCGACTCTTAGGAAATTCGCTATCAGACTACGTGCGAGTTTATGCCAACTGTCCCGTCTTGCTAGCCCGCACAGTCGGCTAGAATCTCATAGTTAACAAGTTAGCAGCTAACACTCAACAGTTAACAAAAAAAGCGCCTCAGCAAAAAGCTGTTGGCGCTTTTTTTTGTAAGCAGCAAAGCCAGACAGAAATAGCAGCAGTTGCTAATCTTTTCTACCTTGACGGCTAGCTGTTTGAATGTACAGAATGATTAGAAAAACACTGGGAACCAATACAAACAGAATGGTTGCCACAAACCCTAAATCGTTAACTTCCATGAAGACGCTCGCCTCTATCGGAAAATAGAAAAACACACACAACTAGGATATCACTCAAAGGCAAAAGGCAAACTCGAAGACAGAAGAAGAGCTTACCGACAAGCGTCGAAACCCTCTTTCTGCTTGGATGCCTCGCTGCCCCATCTCTTATTTGTCCTAGAAACCAAGTTTCTTTTCCTAGGCGAGCAAAAAGCGTGATTATACAGTGAAATAGGAAAAAAAACACAATTTTTGCATTCTGCATTTTCTTTCTGTTAATCAACCTTCTGCCTTCTGAGAGTCACGGTTTAGTCTTCACGCTCACCTGGCCATTGACCATAGCTTGACAAGCCAACCGATAGTTTTCGGGCTTCTTCTTGAGCTTGCGATTCTCAAAGTCAGTGCGGGGCGACAGATTTTCACTACCCTCGACAATTTCCACAATGCAGGTGCCGCATTGACCGATGCCCCCGCAATTCATCATCTTTCCCGAAAATGTGTACAAATCGATGCGGTTTTCTAGAGCTTTGAGCCTCAAATTGGCTCCGTCTGCTGCGATGACTTCCTGATTTTCCTTCACAAACTTGATATTGGCCATTGCCGATCCCTTAACGCAGTTGACATGGAACTCTATTACAAAATATTAACTAATGTGTCGGACGTTTAATACAGGATGTCCAATTGATCTGGTAATTAAAGCTCCCCCCAACCCAATCTCAAGGAGCATCCGAGAGGTTATTAGTGGGCAGATTGCTCACAGCCCGCTGAAGAGACGAAAGTCCCAGGTTGTAGGTGACAATTGCCGACAATCGGTTTCTCTCAGCCCTAGTCAAATCAGTTTCCGCCTGAATCACATCCGTCTGAGTACCCACACCAGCTTGAAACCGCAGTCTCGCCAGACGCAGAGCTTCCCTTGACTGCAAAACCCCCGCCTCAGAAGTTTCGATATTCTCAAAACTCGACTCTAAGCCAAAATAAGCTTGTTCCACTTCCCGGCGCACCTGATTGCGGAGTTGGTCAAATCGACTTTCGGCGATCGTAATATCCGCATCCCGCTGTTTTACCCTCGCGTTCGCCGCGCCCCCATCGAAGATACTCCAAGTCAGACTCGCCCGGATCGAATAACCATCGGCCCAGCCGCGAGCAGTATACGGATCGGGGTTATCAGGGTCTTGTCCCAGCACGTTGTAACTACCCCCAACACTCAGTTGAGGCAAACGCCCCGCCTGAATCGATCGCCTCTGCTGCTTGCTGATATCCCTCTGCACCAACTGCTGTTCCAACTCGGGGCGATTTTTAAAAGCCTGCACGATACTCTCTTCCAAAGACAGCCTCCAAGAGCCCGCTTGCTCTACCGGATCAGCCGCCGTCAAGTTCGCCGACTGGCTGATATTCAAAATCTCAGCCAGTCGCCGCTGGGCAACCCGCTGATCGCGACGGGCCACTGACAGTTGTTGCACTTCGTTAGCCAAATTTGCCTGAGCCTGCAACACAGCAAACCGGGTTCCTACCCCTGCCCGTTCCAGGGCTTCGGCATCCCGCAAACTTTGCTGGGCATTTCTGACCGAAGCTTGGCGGATGGCAACTTGTCCGTCCGCGTTTTGCAAGGTGTAGTAAGCCTCAGCAGTGTCGAAGCGGAGTTCCTCGGCTTGGCGTTCCACATCCAATTCCCGAAGGCGCAACTGTTCCTCTGCCGCGCGGATGTTAGCCCGTCGCCTTCCGAACAAATCGATGTCATAGCTCAACTGCAAAGTGCTGTTGAGACTGTTGTTACCGAAATTTGTGCCGGCTTGCTCGGCGGGCTGCCCGGTTCGGTTAGCCAGAGCGTTGAGGCGGCGCTGCCCAGCCCGGATTCCAAGTTCTCCGCCGGCAGTCACAGAACGGCTGGCGTCCATTTGAAAATTCAGGTCTGGATAAAGAGCAGCTTGCTGTTCGCGCAAAGCTGCTCTGCTTTGTTCCACTTGCTGTCCGGCGATTTGCAAAACTTGGCTGTTGCGGCGGGCTAGGTCGATCGCCTGCTGCAAGGTAATTGACTCAGTTTGCTCGATCCTGACATCCTCCGGGTTTGTCGGAAACAGCAGCGGATTCGGGTTGGGTTCCAGGGAAGTCGGAGGCTTGGTGTCTAAAATGCCCCTCGGAGGGACAGGGGGGAAACTTTCGTTCGGAGTGCCCCGGAGAATTGGTACTGGGGAACTGGGCACAGGAACATTGTTGGGAGGGTTCGGGGAAGGCTGCTGAGCGTCTTTCGGTTCCAAACCTCTTAGTGGTGTGGAACCGCCCTGAGACAGAGTTGATGGGGCAGCCGGAGCAGCCTGTTGAGGCTTTGATGCTTGCTCGGGCTGGGTTCGAGTTGATGCGATCTTGACTCCCCCTTGCTGCTGAGACTCGGAGGTTTGAGGATTAAGGGCGATCGACTGTTCGGCCTGTGATGCTGATTCTGCCGCTGTGTTCGAGGTCGATCGAATAATGGGCCCTAATTCGAGCTGATTGAAGCGGGCCAAACTGTCCTGAGATTGAGCCGGAGGCTGTGCTGAAGCACTCTGTGCGGCGTTGCTGAAAGTAATTGCAGCGCCCACTCCGACTACCACGATTTGATGAAAAACACGCATAATTTTTTAATTAGTCTGCAATTCTAGAGACAATTTTAGAGCAAGATTTGGCTTCAAGTTTCTAGTTTGTAGCCTGAACTCTCCAGTTACAAGTCAGAATTACCCTACTCATCTTAGCTTTTGAATGTTCGATTCTAAATTTAGAATTCAACCTCAGCAGTTGCCAGACCGATCGCCGCCGAGATTAGTTCCTCTACTCCGCTCACGGGCAAAATCCGGGTTTTCAGCGAGCTAGCGAGCTGTTCGAGGGTCATGTCGTCTAGAAAACGCGGTTCCCCCTGTTTTAGCATCACCGACGGCAGCAGGATGCCATCTCCCAAGTCTCGCCCCTGCAAAGCTTCGAGTAAATCTTGCCCGGTGAGCAAACCCGTAACAGTGATAGTTTGTCCCCAGTAGTGGCTGCACAAAGCTGCCATGTTGACGGACAAGCCGGGAATTTGGTTTAGTTGTTGTACGATCGGCTCAAAAGCTTTTTCGACAGCATTCCCCACCACCCAAACTAACTTGCGCGCAGGCTCGACTGGCATCGGTTGCAGCTTCTCAAAAGCCGTTTCAAACTGCTGGATAAACTGGCGGATAGAACCGACACCGTTACCTATTTGCGGATAATCTTCGTAATCAGCAGCCGACGGCAAATCTAAACCAGCTATTAAAAACCACTCGTCAGCCAGCCAAATGCACCGCGATTTTGAATTCTGCTTTTTAGCTTTTCGGCCGCCTTTTCCTGTACTCAAAAGCCCTTGAATTTTCTGCACTTGCTCGATTACTTCTCGCGCTTTTTCCGCAGTTACTGCGATCAGTTCATCTTCGGCAGGGCGAAAGCGAGTTAAACCCACCGGCACTACAGCCACCGATGCTACAGCGGGAATACTTCCAGTATGAAACTTTGCCAAATCTAACAAAGTACGTTCTAAATGTTCGCCATCATTAATACCGGGACAAACAACTACTTGAGCGTGAATTTGCAAGCGGCGTTCTTGAAACCATTTGATTTGCTCTAAAATCTGGCCAGCCCGGAGATTTTTTAACAGTCTAATTCGCACTTCCGGTTCGGTAGCGTGCACGGAAACATAAAGAGGAGAAAGCCGCATTTGTTCGATTCTGTCCCACTCTTTTTGAGTCAGATTTGTGAGAGTGAGATAGCTACCATAAAGAAAACTAAGTCGGTAGTCATCATCTTTGAGATAGAGAGTTTCGCGCTTTCCCGGAGGCTGCTGGTCGATAAAGCAAAAAGGGCAGCGGTTGTTGCACTGAATTAGTCCATCGAAGAGAGCAGTTTCAAATTCCAATCCTAAATCTTCGTCGTACTCTTTTTCGATTTCTAACTTGTGACTTTTGCCTTTACTGTCTAATACTTCTAGTTCAATAAATTCATCGGCGCACAGGAATTGATAGTCGATCAAGTCGCGGGGTTTTTGGCCGTTGACGGCGACGATTGAGTCTCCTGGTTCAAATCCCATTTCCGCGCAGATGCTGTCGGGGATTACTTTGGTAATTATGGCAGGTTTGATTGAGGATTCGCTCATGATTTATTGATTTATTTTTGGCTTTGATTAAGTGTTTTTGACAAAAATTTGGTAAATTTTAATGTGTAAATAAATTTTCATACTATCTCCCATGCACCTGTCTCAATTATACAGGTTTAGTTGAGTTTAAAATGCTGAAGGGGAGTAAGAAGGGGCTTAGATACATCAGCGACTTGCGGTATTCTAGATTAGATAGTGTATTGTACCGCATCTGCGACACAATTATAAGTTACCTTGAAAAAATCAAGGGTAGAGCTATGAATGATTATATCGACCTTTACTGTGAGCGGCTCATTCCTGGTTTATGGAGCGAGCCACTGAATGCTATTTCCAATGTGTCTTTCATTATTGCAGCAGGGGCTATTTGGCAATTAGCTCAGCGACACCACAAAATATCCCCTGGTATTTGGATACTGATTGCTTTAGCCACCAGTATTGGTATCGGAAGTTTCCTGTTTCATACATTTGCAACGCGATGGGCAAATTTACTAGATGTGATTCCTATTCTGGTCTTTCAGCTTTGTTTTATATGGCTTTACAGTCGTCGGGTAGTTAGGATGAATTCAGGATATGCAGGAGTATTACTTGCAGCATTCTTTTTTGTTAGCGATTTTAGCAAGCAATTTACAAATTTTCTCAATGGTTCTCTTTCCTATGCTCCTGCATTTTTGGTTTTGCTCGGACTAGGACTGTATCACTATCGACAGCAAAAGCGCGAACCATTCATTCTATTAGCAGCAACAGGTGTCTTCCTATTAGCCCTTGCATTCCGTACTCTCGATCGGGCAATTTGCCCTTTCTTTTCAACAGGGACTCATTTCCTCTGGCATCTTTGTAATGGTGTTTTGCTGTACCTGTCAGCAAGAAGCCTGCTCTTAAATTGGTCAGAGCGAGTAAATAATTAAAACTCAAAGTAATAGACCGCGCATACTCACTCTCAGTTTCCCACGATCGCATACCACAAACTCAGCATCAGGCACAAACTCGCTAAATGTTGTGGAATCAAAGATTTAATCGAGCGCTTGGCAATTTTTTGAGTCACAAATATTGTGACTAATAATGATACAATCAAAGTGAAACCTTGCAAAAAACTAATCACTGCTGGATCGCCAATAAAAGTCGGTAAATCGTCTCTAATTTGTCCGAAAGTGGCAAAAGTTACGGGAATCACTCGACCGCCTTCCTGCAAACCCAATCGCCAATAGTGAGCCAAACTACCACCCCAGACTAAGGGTAAATAACCGTAGGCGAGAGAGACAAATGAGAGGGGTTTGTAGGTTGTAAATGGCATGGTTTCTGCTTGTCCCAACCGATAAATTGCCTGCATGATGGCGTAGGCAATTATGGGAATCATCGGCGGGATAATTAACACTGCGATCGACAGTCCTAAATGAGGTAAAAATTGCTCTAAATTGATGCCCAGCCCCAACCAACTATTTATCTCCGGCAAGCGATGCAGATAAATACCACCTAATAATAGAAATAACAGGGCAACTTCATAACTGTGAGGAACGTGGGTAGTCCATAATTCGATGCCGGGAGGGCGCAGATTTAATTCTACCGATCGATGGGGACAAGCTTTCAAGCAAGTCATACACAACACACAATCTTTATTATCGGTTAATTGGGCGGGATGGGAATAAATCGGACAGCCATTAGTAGTTAATCCTTCCCCCAAGCCGGGACCGCCTTTGTAACATTGGTAGGTGCTGCATTCCGCCGCGCAGGTTCCTTGTTGGGCGCGAAGTTCGATAATTGAGAGTTTAGCAAATAATCCATTCATTCCCCCGATCGGGCATAAATAACGACACCAAAATCGCCTCTCGAAGATTAGGGAAAAAATTACCGCCCCGGCGGTGATGAGCAACAACAAACAACTGGATAAATAGGCGGTATTTTCTAAGTTCCACAACTCTTCCCACAGAAATATCAGAGTAAATAGTCCAAATAGAAACCAGCCACCCCATTTCTCGGCTTGTTGGCGTGGCCATTTATTGAGAGTTCGAGGGAAAATTTTCAGCGATAGTTTTTGGACGATTTCCCCATAAATCATAAAAGGGCAAAAAGCACACCACAATCGCCCGATGATGGGGAATAATAATAAAATTAATGGCCACCACCACGCCCAAAAAATATTTAGCGCAAAATTATGTTGTCGATCTTGGGGAGCCACAAACAGGATAATTACCACCAATGCAAACACCCAGGTGGTAAACCAATAATTCACGCGATCGGGATACCAATCGCTCCGTAAAAATTGCCGAAATTTTGGATAAATATTTAATAAATTCAGCCGAAACTTTTGTTTCTTTGCTGCCTGGGTCCAAAACACTTCTTCCGTTAATACCTGACTTCCCTGTGCTTGAACTAAGGCGCGATCGACCATTCCCTGCAATTCCTGCAAATTCCCTGGAAAATCGTAGGCTTGTAAGCGGCGAATTGCTTCCGGTGTAACTTGGGGCTTGACTAATTTCTTTTTGCGACCAATGATATTGAGATAATAGTTAACCTGTGCTTCTAAATCTGTTTTTCGCACCCGCAAGGATGGGACTTTAATCTTGTGTTGTGTCAGCTTATCTAGCTTGGGCTGCACAATTTCTGAGATTAAAATTATCCGGGCCTTACTAGAACGCGGTGGTCGCGGTATTTGTCCTTCCTTGACAACTGGCGTATAGGTTCCCTCGGTTAATAATTGCTGAATTTGGGGGCATAATTGAGCGGGTAATTCTTGCACGTCATTTAAAATTAACGTCCCTTCCCCCAACCATTCCAGTAGCCCCGGTTTGCCGCCCAACCGCCCGAATAATTCCGCTCCATTGCTCTGAAGTAAAGCACTTTTAATCTGAATAATTGGCTCGCTGCGGCGGTGAGAACCGAAATGAATTAAAGCTGCTAAATTATCTTTTTCTAAACCAGGTTCACCAGAGATTAATACCGATCGGCTGTCACTCGATGCCGTGCGAATTTGTTGGCGCAATTTCACTGCATAACGACTATTGCCAATTACTCCCCGTCTCGCCCTAGGTACTAGATAGCTGCGGAGGGCATTTTGACGCTCTCGTTCGTAGGCAATTTCTGCTTCTAACTGTTCTAATTTCGCTGCCAAGCGTTGAGCGTAGGCTTCGGTAATGCGTGGATATCTTTCTAGCAAATTGGGCCAGCGATCGGCACTAATTACCCAAAATTGACATTCTGTCCGAGTTATAATTCGACTATCGGCAGGTTGCGATCGCTGGAGGGCCGATAAATTGACGATCGCCCCCGGCAACAAACTACTCGCCCACATTAATCCCGGTTGTTTGCGGCGGTAGCGATCGGCCTGTCCTCGTTCTAGGATATAGAGATTAGTGACTGGTGTATCTTCGATTACCACTCGAAATCCAGGGGGAAAAGTTGACATCTCCATTTCATCCGCGATCGCCTGTAAAATCTCGCGGGATAATATGCCTAATTCGGTGCTCGATTCGAGCCAGTTAACTAATGTTTCGGTAGACATCGCTTAGCGTCGGCGACAGCCGAATCGTGGTGGTTGGTGTAGGATATATATTTTTGTGCTAAATCAATATTAACTGCTGGGAACGACTAGCATTTTGAGTTTGAGTGTAGTGTTAATTTTCTGTCTTCAGCATAGCCGATCGATACTCCCCCCTCGAATATATTTTTTCTGCACGTTCTCCTGCAATCTGCACATTAAAAGTGATTCCCGATCGCCGAGGCTGCCATCCGAGTCGCACCGCTTGCCGTATCCATTGTGCTACATCAGAGGGTCTTACTGGTTTCACTTCTTGCGTGGAAATAATCTGCCATACTTTTACCTCTTGTGGCGCTCCATCTGGAGGTTTTACCGGTATAAATTCACAGTTAGTTTGGCTCCAACCTTGAGGATGAGGTCGATCGGTGAGGATAACTAACACCGATCCTGGTTGTTCAGCGTGTTCGACAGCAACATGAAGATGTCCGCAGCCGGATTCTGCTTGCGTATTAGTAGTTTGTCTTCGGATTAGCCAGATGAAAGCCTCCTCATCAACAATTATTTTTCTTGTTCCTTTTTTCGGTATTGACATAAGTTTGCTAAGCTCCTTAGCGTAAAGGTAAAAATCGTACTTGCCCTTCCCATTCTCCTTCCAGACTGCACTCAGTTATTACCAAAATTTCCTCGATCGCCAAACCTACGGAAACATGGCGACTTACTTCAAATAACCCTGGCATCCCAAGACCTGTTTGCATTCGTCCGTAGGCGAAGTTGGTCATCATTGCTACATCTGCTTCGATCAAGCCGATATCTTGAACGCGGACAATCTCAACGTCGGGATTCCGCCGCAGAATACCTCGGACAATCTGATTGTTAAAGTTCTCGTCTGCCAAGAATCGCAGCATATAATACTACCCTTTTTGGTCGCGTCTTGCTAATAGGCGATCGCGTATTCCAACTGGGTTAAAATGCCTTTCTGCTTCCTGCTGAACTTCTGCGGCAAGACGTTGAAGTTCCATCAGATAAGCGTTAACTTCGGATTGGTCTCGCAAGTAGTAGCCGAGCGCACAATAAATATCGGAAAGTTGGAGAGACGGGTACTGTTTTCTGATTTCTTCTGCTGTGCAGCCTTCAAGAAAAGCTGTAATGATTGTATCTAGGGTGACGCGGGTTCTGCTAACGCGAATCACACCGTTTGCATCAGCCACCAGCGAAATTGGTTCAGCCGTAGTAACAAGTAGCATTTTGAGATTGATGGCAGTGTTAGTTTTCTCTCTTTAGCTTAGCCGTTTGCTAAAGTAGATCGCCTTTACAAGCAGGATAAGTTCTGGGTTGTGAATTTAGCTTTACTGTGAGAGGATGTATCAAAAATATGTATTTATGAAACTCAAAATTTTGACGGGTTCCTGACAGGCTTAGGATCGGGAGTTAAATAATTTACACAAGTTTGTGGGGAGTAGGGTTGGGCGGGACGCCCATCCCACAAGAACCATCAAAATTGTAAGTTATTTAATTCTCATTACTTAGTTGTTTCTGCCCGGACAACACCGCTCTTTTATCAACCCAGACGTGCGGGAAATAATCGCTTTTGTTGCGATACTCTTCCATGTATTAGGACTGGGATTATGAACCGAAAAGCCGTTTGAAATCTGATACTATTGTTCCACAATTCCGGGAGTGATAAAGAAGGACATCCCTACACCAATGCTAGCAGCATAATTAGCGCTAATTGTGCATTTTGGCGGTCGCTATCTTCGGGCATTTTACATCCTTTACGGCGACGCTCACTTTGAGTTAAAAGCTAACAGCTTGTCAGCTATTAATCAGCTTTTTATGAACTGGCTCTCCGGCCCGTTCCACAAGAAAATTTACTCTTTGTGGAACAGGCAAGATGCCTGTTCTTGTTTTGTGGAACAGGCAAGATGCCTGTCCTTGTAATTATAACAACCTACGCATTTTTAACTGCCCCACCTGCGAGCGCCGTTAAAATGGCTACGCCAAAAGCTAGCCTATACAACACAAATATCCACGTTTTTTGAGTTTGCAGGAACTTCATTAGCCACGCGATCGACAAATAAGAAAACAAAAATGATGAAATCGTTCCCACTATCAAAGCTGCAACTCCTGCATCGCCGATTCCTTGCCCCAAATTACCCTTTAATTCCACTAATCCAGCCAGAGTAATTGCCGGAATTCCCAATAAAAAAGAAAACCGCGCGGCGGCGGGTCTTTCCAATCCCATGAACAATCCTGCTGTTAGAGTGGAACCCGATCGCGAACACCCCGGAATCAATGCGATTGCTTGAGCTAATCCCATCAAAATACCGTCTAAGATAGTTAACTTTTCATAATTGCGATTGCGCTTGCCAATTTTTTCTGCTATTGCTAAAAGTAGCGACATGACGATCGAAGCAATAGCAATGCTGGCCAAACTTCTGAGTGGCGAGTTGTCAAAATCTGGAACCAATGCCTTGATTAGCAGCCCAAAAAATACTATAGGTATTGTTCCCAAAACCAGTCCCACAGCCATTTGAAACTCATGCGATTTGTAGTTGCGCTGCACCAAGGCTTCTACTGCACCAACAGTTATATTTGTCAAGTCTTTCCAGAAGTACCAAAGCACGGCAATAATGCTGCCCAACTGAATAACAGCAGTATAAGCAACTCCGGGATCGCCCCATCCCAGGGCGATCGGCACTACCTTTAAATGAGCGCTGCTGCTGATGGGCAAAAACTCTGTTAATCCTTGTACAATTCCTAAAACAAGCGCCTGCACTAGATTAATTTGAGCAGACCCGGAAACATCAGCAGCGGGCGTTTGGGCGAGGAGTGCATCAAGCAAAGCTATCATTAGTTGTAAATTCCCAGTTGTCAGTTTCTAGTAATCAGTTGAATTTAATATCTTGCACCCTTCTGGGAAGCTAGAAGCCCACCCCACCACAAATAAATTTTATTGTGGCGCGGACAGTTCCAGTCCGCCCCTGAAAAGTCTATCGCACATAGTGATCTTCGGTCTGTAGAATCGCCTTGTTGATCGCCACTATCAGCAATTTACGATCGTCGAGCCGAAACTACTTTAACCTACTCAAGAACATTTGCCTACATTTTGCTGATAAACTTAGGAAAGTTTTTGCATCTGATTTCGCTTTTGTTACAGCAACTGCCCACAACCTATGATATTTCCTGAGAACAAAAATTCAATTGTTACTGCTGCTTCTGGCATCCACTGGCTGAGGCGAATCTTGTCAGCCAGTCTTTTAACAGTGGCGATCTCACTTAGCTTGATACTGCTAACCGGCACGCCACCAGCCTTAGCAACTCTCACCGACGATCGCTTCGACGGTACAATCTTTGCCCTCTACGCCGGCAACGGTTCCCTAGTTCCTCCTAAAGTCAAGCTTGTAGATTCTTTCAAACGCCATAAACCCGTACTGTTAGTTTTTTATACTGATGACAGCAGCGACTCGAAGCAATATGCGATCGTCGTCTCTCAACTCCAGGAATTTTACGGCCGCGAAGCCGATTTTATGCCCATAAGCATTGACTCTTTGCCTCCGCAACCGTCACCGGAACTTACCGAACCGAGCCATTATTACGAAGGTTTCGTACCTCAAACTCTCATCCTCGACCAATCGGGAAAAGTCGTTTTTAATGAGAAAGGACAAATACCATTTGAACAGGTAGATGATGCTTTTCGGAAAGTCTTTGACTTGCTGCCCAGAGAAAAATCAATCCCCCTCAAACGCCGTGTTGTGAACGAACTCAACGTCGAATTATCGAAGTAAAATATTGCCATAAGAGGACACGGCAGTGCCGTGCCCATACCCGGATTAATTGTATGGAAACTGCACTGCCGTGTCCTGATTCTGGGTAAAATTAATTCCAATAGTATCGGATTTGATATAACAGCTATTCAATCAGTTCAATATCAAAAATGCAGTCAGTAATCAAAGTTTTATTAATGGCAGTTTTGACTGTGTTGTTAGTTTTAGAAACAGCAGAAATCGGGCGATCGATAATTAGCGCTTTTCCTGACAGCAGTTCCCGCAAACCTTTAGCTTTAAATCAATATACAGGTGTCGCCTATCTCGATTCGGCTTCCTGTACTGGTTCGCTGCTAACGGGAGGGTTGTACCTTCTCACGGCGGCCCACTGTCTGAATGAAGGCGGAATTAAGGTTCCTGCTGAAACGGCAATTAAAGCAATTTTTAAATTGGCTAGGGGTGAAGTTAGCATCCCCGTTAGCAAATATTATATCCATCCGGGCTGGACTGGTTACGAATCGGAAGTTGGCAACGATATTGCTATTTTAAAGCTGAAAAGGATCGCGCCGCCAAGGATCGAACAGTACGAGATAAATAGAAACAAAAATGAAGTCGGTAAAGTATTGACAAAAGTAGGATACGGGTATATAGGGTTAGGTGCAAAGGGACAAGATGAAAATTCTAATTCTGAGGCGAAAAGATATAGCGGACAGAATCGGTATGATGCTTTAATTGATGTTTTGAAAGATGCTACAGAATCAGATATGTCGGAATTGGTTTTGGGAAGTCAATTAATCTTTGATTTTGATGCGGGAACTAGCGAACACGATGCTTTGGGGAGGCATTTTCCAAGATTGCGCGATCGAGGTTTGGGGAAAAATGAGATCGCTACGGCTAGCGGAGATTCCGGCGGGCCTTCGTTTGTCGAGGGCAAGATTGCGGGGATTAGTTCTTGGGGTTATAGCGATCGGGGATTTTTCAAAACAAACATCGCCGATATTGATAAAATTGACGACAATGGCAGTTTCGGGGAAATTTCCGGGGACACGCGGGTATCGTTTTATGCTAATTGGATTGACAAGATGACCCAAAATCCATCCTAGGAATTTTTAAAATTTCTACTAAATAAAAAACTTAGCGCCTTAACGCCACGCTGCCAACAATTAATAAGTTTTATCAATTATATCACGATCGTTTCAATCCCTCAAGTGTCAGGCAAAATAGATCAGAACCGTTTAACTTCAAATCATGACCAAAACCTTAATTCCCGTAATTCTCGCCGGCGGTAAAGGCGAACGTTTCTGGCCGCTGAGTCGCAAACAGCGGCCCAAGCAGTTTTTGAGTCTCGACGGTAGTGGCAAGAGTTTGCTGCAAGCAACTGCCGATCGACTATTAACATTAGGTAACGGTTGGGACGATTTGTGGGTAGTAACGTCGGAAATGTTGGCTGCGGGGGTTCGCGAACAGTTGCCGCTGTTACCGCCGGAGAATTTGCTGGCGGAACCGGAGGGCCGGGATACGGCGCCGGCGGTGGCCTGGACTGCTATAGAAACTGGCAAGCGTTACGGTGAGGATGCGGTTGTTGGTTTTTTCCCCGCGGATCACTGGATTGGGGAACCACAGGAGTTTATCAAGACTTTGGAGGCGGCGGCCGAGTTGGCGAAAAATCAGGATGCGATCGCCACTTTGGGAGTAAAACCGAGTTATGCTTCCACCGGCTACGGCTACATCGAACAAGGCGAGGAAATTGGCAGTTTTGGTGGTTTTCCGGCCTATCGGGTGGCGAGGTTTACGGAAAAGCCCGATCGCACAACTGCTGAAGAATTTGTAGCCAGCGGCAAGTTTAGTTGGAACGGCGGAATTTTTGTCTTTCGAGTTGGAACTGTCTTGACAGAATTGCGAAATCATGTACCGGAAATGATGGCAGCTTTGGAAGCAAAAGGCGCGCAGGCTTACTCGGAATTACCCAAAATTAGCATCGATTACGCGCTGATGGAAAAGACCCAAAAGGCTTGTGTTCTGCCCGTAGGCTTTAGCTGGGACGATTTGGGAGATTGGAATGCGATCGGTCGTTTGCTGCAAGGAGATAAACCCAATGTCGAGTTAGCAAAACACGTCGGAATTGATACCAAGGGCGGCATTTTTTATGCAGCAGATGAGAATGAAGTAATTGTAACCATTGGTTTAGAAGATGTCGTAGTTGTCAGAGATGGCAATGTGACCTTGATTGTGAAAAAGGACAGGACGCAGGAGATTAAACAGGTAATTAAGGTGTTGGGAGAAGATGAGAAATTGAAAGATTTGCTGTGAAGGTGAGATGAGGCCGCACGACACGGATTCTGATGGCGGATACCCCAACTATTCATCACTGTTTATCCCGGCATTCGTTTTTGAATCTGTGTTGTGCCTTACTCTTTACTTTATTTACATAATTTCTTCTAAATTCAACACAAAACCAGGCAGTACATCTTCCCCTGATAGAGTCGCAGGATTTTCGATAATTTCAACATCTTGACCGGGGCGATAAATTTCTACCCGCCGATTTTGCCTGTCAATTAACCACCCCAATCTAGCACCGTTATCTATATATTCTTGCATTTTCTCTTGAAGTTTTTTCAAGGAATCAGTCCGAGAACGCAACTCAACAACAAAATCAGGACATAAAGGAGCAAAACTGTCTTTTTGTTCCGGTGTTAAAGCATCCCAGCGTTCTTTTTTGACCCAAGAGGCATCAGGAGAGCGATCGGCACCATTGGGGAGTGTAAAGCCTCCCGAAGAGTCGAAGGCAACTCCTAGATTATTTTGCCGGCTCCAGGCTTGAAGTTGATACGATAGATCCATATTGCGCTTGCTAGTTTCACTGCCTGTCGGTGGCCTAATAATTAATTCCCATGATGCTGTACGTTCAAACTGATAATCGCGGTTGTGCTGACAAAGCTCAAAAAATTGCTCGTCACTTAAGTTGATGGATAATTCGATCGAGTTGGTAGGGAATTGGATGGCAATCATGTCTCTTATACGGTATTAAACACATTGAGAATCTGGTTTGTCATAACTTACTCATTCAATTCTTTGACATATCTTTTCAAATGAATAAATTTAATTATAAAAATATCATGTCTGCTTTAAATGTATATTACCATGAGGATTAATGCCACGGCCAAAGACCGATCGCCCCCACGCCCCAAAATTCGTGAAGCGAAGCTATCCCGTAAGGAATCGCACCCTTTCGCCCAAGTTATTCCCCAAGACACTGGTCAGCCCGGTCAACAGCGCTATCCTAGTAGTTATATAGCCCTTAAACCCGATCGACCCGGAGGCCCCTTGTTTAGCCTAGTTCAAAACACTTCTCGCAAAGGAGAAATTCTAGAGGTCGTCTTCCGCAACGGTTGGGACTACATGAAAAGCCTCCTAACCGGCCGCAAAACCGACGCACCCAGTCTCCCAACTCCAGCAGTTCTCCGCAACATCCTCGTAGAATTAGGCCCAGTATTTGTCAAATTGGGTCAATTGCTGAGCACCCGTCCCGACCTTTTACCGGCCACCTACATCGAAATCCTCTCCACGCTACAAGCGGAAGTGCCGCCCGTACCGTGGTCCCAAGTAGAAGCAATCGTCCGCCAGGAACTCACACAATCTCTCGAAAATACCTTCGCTAAATTTAACACTCAAGCCGTCGCTGCAGGTTCGATCGCCCAAACCCACAAAGCTACTTTAAAAGACGGTCGCGAAGTCGCCCTCAAAGTTCAGCGCCCCGGTATTGAGATTGTCATCGAACAAGACATCGCCGTGCTCCGAGGTTTGGCAGAACTTGTCATGCTCACAGACTTCGGTCAACAATACGATATTGTCGCCCTAGCAGAAGAATTTGCGATCGCCCTGCGTGCAGAACTAGACTTCATTCAAGAAGCCAGCTACACAGACGAACTGCGCCGCAATTTATCTAAAAGTAAATGGTTTGACCCCACACAAGTTGTCCTACCAGAAATTAACTGGGAGTTGACTACAAAAAAACTCTTAGTAATGGAGTGGCTGAACGGAGTCCCGATTTTGTTAGGCGATTTGCAAGGAATTCGCCACAAAGGAGATATAAATGCCGAACGCGAAGAAATTACAACGCTACTTTGCCGCGTTTTCTTCCAACAGTTGTACATCGACGGATTCTTTCACGCAGACCCGCATCCCGGCAATTTATTTTATCTCAAAGACGGCCGCATAGCTTTGCTAGACTGCGGCATGGTCGGCCGATTAGACCCGCGCACTCAGCAGAATTTGACAGAAATGTTGCTGGCAATTGTCGATTTAGACGCTCAGCGCTGCGCTCAATTAACTTTGGAAATGGCAGAATTTGCTCAGCCGACAAGTTTAGTTAATCTAGAGAACGATTTAGCTCGAATGCTCCGCAAGTATTACAATGTGAGCTTGTCGCAAATGAACTTGTCGGAAATTTTTTATGAGGTGCTGGAAATCACCCGCAAAAATAAAATTCGGCTTCCCAGCAATCTCGGTTTGTATGCAAAAACTCTAGCGAATTTGGAAGGACTGGCGCGCTCTTTTAATCCCCGGTTTAATATTGTAGAGCAGGTCAAACCGCTGATGACCGATATGTTTCGGCGTCAGTTATTAGGAGACGATCCGATCCAAGCTCTGCTGAGAACAGCCCTGGATCTCAAAAGCTTATCTTTGCAATCTCCGCGACAGGTGGAAGTGCTTTTAGACCGAGTTACTTCCGAAACTTTGAAGTGGAACTTGACCCTAAAAGAACTCGATCCGCTACGCCGCACTCTGGGGGATTCTGCGAACCGACTTTCTTTTAGTATTGTCGTGGGTTCGCTGATTGTGGGGGCAGCAATTATTTCTTCTAACGCACAAACTCCTCAGCTATCTTTTCTGAGCACGGGTTTGTTTGGGGCGGCGAGTTTTTTGGGTTTGTGGTTAGTTATTAGCATTATGCGATCCGGGCGTTTGCGGAGTTAATTGTCAAGGAGAAATAGGGAAAATCATGAGATATATAGCCTTTCTCAATTTTCGTGAGGTACACAGGCGACCAATTCCCGATCGGATTGCCATTCGCAGAGATATCTTGAATTTATCGGCGTTAATCTGTGTTTATCTGCCTTAATCTGCGGTTTTCCTATCTACCGCACTGTTGCCAAGAAAGGCTATAGCATCCTCAACTATTAAGCAACATCTCTGACTTAAGATAGGCGATCGCCCGCAGCCGCTAAGTCTAAGCTAGAAATTGTTCCATAAACCTAATTGAGGAAAAAAAGATGAGTAGCGGTCACGCCAGCCATAAAGGCTCTTCCACAAAACCCAATACCAACACTAACGGTCAAATTACATCCCCCGATGATCAACCCGCTGACCCGCTAAATCAAGAAACATCCGGTTATCCGTTCCATAACGAAGCAATGGAAAATCCTGTTGCCACCGCCCGGCCCGACGAAGAGGCTGAGTCTGGCGAAGAACAGCAATAGTTATATCGATTAATTGTCATCGATATGCTATCTGCGACGTGGTTGATTAGAGGTTTGATAAAAATTAGGTTTGTACTAATTACATCTTGCACTTCCATAGTCCGCCAGGGATTTCAATCTCTGCCGGACTATTTGGGCAGGTTGAGTAGTACCTAAAAACTTCAAGACTAAAAACTCAAGTCCTTATGAGAAACCTATTTAATATAAAATTAAAGTTAGGGATTATTGCTAAATGAGCGAGATTAACCAAGTAGTGGAACAGGAAAAATTGCCGGAATTGGGGCTAGTCTGCATTACAACATCCGATGCAGTTCGCTTTCGCACTGTCACGCGGAAGCGGCTGTTACAGCTAACAGAACTTGAACAAGAAAAAGTGTTGCGCGAATTGTATGCAGACAACTTAAAACGACTTGACAAAGCGATCGACTTCTGTTCAGCTAATCAGATTAAGCTCTACCGGATGACTTCTGCACTGTTCCCTTTTGCAGATACAGATTTGGGGGAAGCAGTGCTACACTCTATGACTGAGGAATTGCGGACTACGGGCGATCGCGCCCTCTCTTTGGGTATCCGCTTGGTACTTCACCCGGATCAATTTGTAGTGCTCAGTTCCGACAAGTCTGATGTCGTTGCAAATAGCATTAAAATTCTCGCGACTCATGCTTTAATTTTAGATATGTTGGGACAGCCCCGATCGCCCCAGGCACTGATGAACATTCACGGCGGCAAGAGCGATCGCACTTCGCAACTCAAATCAGTCATCCGCGATTTACCCGAATCAATTCGATCGCGCTTAACCTTTGAAAATGACGAATACGCTTACAGTTCCTCGGAAATTTTAGAAGTTTGTCTCGATACCGGCGTACCAATGGTTTTTGACGCCCACCACCACGTCATTCACGAACATTTAGAAACTTACGACGATCCGAGTGTGGCCGAAATGCTCGCAGCAGCCCGCACCACTTGGTCTGTTCCTGAATGGCAATTAGTACACATATCAAATGGCAGAGAATTTTTTGCCGACCCGCGCCACAGCGATGTAATTACAGAAATGCCTAATTGTTATTATCAGGCTCCTTGGATTGAAGTAGAAGCTAAATTCAAAGAATTAGCTATTGAAAAGTTGCGCGCCGAATGGTTGTCTGCGAATGTTCCACAATTTAGCAATGTCTCGTAGCGTGGGGTTTTACCAACAATAATTCCCTAAAACCAATCATCTCGAAAACCCGCCCCCACCCAAGGGTAAATCCAAAGAACAGGCAAGATGCCTGTTCCACAAAGAAGGAATTTTATTGTGGAGTGGGCGTCCCGCCCGCCCGGTTTAGTCCGACAATCCGACAGGGGTTTTTAACCCCTGTCTCATAGCTAAAGTCCTCTAAAAGAGGACTAAAATAGATAGATATTGAGATCGTATTTCCAGTCGGTTTTAACCGACTTGAGCTTTGAGGCAGGGTTTAAACCTCTGCCGGACTGTGGATAACCCGACCAATACTGGACTGCCGGAATTAAGAGAAAACCGCGTTAATACCAACTATAAATTATGTGCGGACGATACACTTTAACTACTTCAGGTCAAATCATCGCCGAGTTCTTCAAACTGTCGGAAGTTCCCGACATCAAACCGCGATACAATATCGCCCCAACTCAATCAGTTGCCACAGTAACAGTTGAAAAAGAAAAAATGCAGCGACAGTTTCAATTCATGCGCTGGGGTTTGATTCCAAGTTGGGCAAAAGACATGAAAATGGGCAGCAAGATGATCAATGCGCGATCGGAAACTGTAGCCGAAAAACCTGCTTTTCGCAGCGCCATCAAGCACAGGCGATGTTTGATAGTCGCTGACGGCTTCTACGAATGGCAACAGCAGGGAAAAAACAAACAGCCTTACTATTTTCAAACGGCAGACGGCGAACCTTTTGCTTTTGCCGGTTTGTGGGAAAATTGGGAATCTCCAGAAAAAGAAAACATTGTATCTTGCAGTATAATTACTACCGCTGCTAACGAAACAGTGCAGCCGATGCACGATCGAATGCCGGTGATTCTCCCCGACAGCGATTGGGAACAGTGGCTAGATCCTGCTGTTAACAATGCTCAGGAAGTTTTGTCGCTGTTAAAGCCCTATGCTTCCGAAGCCATGAAAGCAAAGGCGGTAAGTGCGATCGTCAACAGTCCAACTAGAGACAGTCCCGAATGTATTAGCGATCGGCAATAAATCATTGCAGCGGAGAAAACCGAGATAGTTTGAGTTATGATCTAAAATGATGTTTGAGTTGTAGCTTTGGTTTTATAAGGATTAGTTTAACTCAGTTGTTATGTACTCAAACATTTTTTAAATCTTAACATCAGTTAGAAGACCAAAAATATGATCGGATACGTTACACTCGGTACCAACGATATTGAAACAGCAGCCAAGTTTTATGATGCTTTGCTTGCGGAAATTGGCGCTAGACGATTCATGGAATTCGACGGATTTATCGCATGGAGCGTTTCTCCAGAGGGACCAGCACTTGCTATTACAAAACCCTTTGATGGTAACAGAGCAACTGTTGGCAATGGAGTAATGATAGCTCTTCAAGTTGACAGTCCCGAAAAAGTCAACTTAGTTTATAACAAAGCGATCGAACTTGGGGCTAAGGATGAAGGAGCGGCGGGGCCAAGAGGCGTGTTGCCAGGGTTTTATGCGGGATATTTTCGCGATCTTGATGGGAATAAGCTGAACGTGTTTTGTATGACTGAGCCAAACACTTAAGATTTTTATTTTTCGTGAGGCTCTTAGAAAAAAAGCTCTTTCCCATCGTTAGCTATTAGTTATCAATCCATAAATAAGAGTTGATAACTAATAACTAATAACTAAGGACTAAATTAACTGTCGTAAATCCGCGCTTCAGCAGCCTCTGGATTTTCCTCGCAATACTCGTCAAAAGCCGTTTTTTCAAGCTTCATCGATCGCTGGTGAGAAGCCTCAGCCTGCATTTCCTCTACAATATCCCACGCTACCGCGCACTCTCTAGAAGTAACGCCTTTCTCGGCACAGATAGTTCTGGCCTCCGCGATCGCCTGTTCGATTTGTTCGTCAAATAAAATACTCTTCGGCTTCTCAAGAAAATCGCTTTTTGTCAAGATATCTGTGACCGAAATAATGCCCACTAGCTCGTCCTTAATCACCGGCGCCCGGCGGATGCGGGTATTCGCGAACAACCTAGCCACGTATTCCACGCCCAAGTCTGGATTCACCGTGATGCACGGTTTGGTCATAATCTCGAAGACGCGGACTTTTTTGGGGTCTACTCCGTAGGCTGCTACTTTATAGACAATATCCGTTTCGGTGACAATGCCGTAGGCGTCTTGTTCGTGGCGACGTTCCACAATTAAAGCGCGCAAACACAAATCGTTCATCATCGCCACCGCTTCAGCTACAGTTGCCGAACCGCGAATGGTAACAACATCTGTGGTCATAATATCTTGGGCTTTCATCATCATTTTTTATTCCTTCCCGCTGATAAAGTCTACTGCGTCCCGATTTGGGGCTGTCCATTTGATTTGCGATCATCATTAGGACTTACCCTCAGAAACCCGGTTTATACCAAAATATTGGGTTTAGTAACGATAAATCCGGTTTGGCAACCAGGTTTCTGAGAAATCGTGCGATCGCAAACTAATCATAAAACCTTTAACGCCATTCGGGATGACAAGTTGCCTGAAACAGCCCCTCGCTCCCCCGGAACCTCTGGAGTCCGCGATTTAGCGCTCCCTGGGGGCCCGCGTGCGATCGATCGAGCAAGAGTGAAGTATTGGGGCGATCGATCTTTGAGCTGGTTGGGATCAGATTTTCCAGCCCCAGTCTCAAAGAAGCAAAAGTTAACACAAACTAAGCAACTGCTTGCGCTCGCACAGATCCCCGCCTCTGATAAACTTGATGGCTGGGAGTGCAAAAGAGCACAAGGCACGCATCAGCAGTTGGGAGGATCTAGTTCGTGGACAATGTAATCGGTTTAGAGATTATCGAAGTAGTTGAGCAGGCAGCCATCGCCTCCGCTCGCTTAATGGGCAAAGGCGAGAAAGATGAAGCTGACAGAGTGGCTGTAGAAGCCATGCGGGAGCGCATGAACAAAATTCATATGCGCGGCCGCATCGTGATCGGCGAAGGCGAACGCGATGACGCACCCATGCTTTACATCGGCGAACAAGTAGGTATTTGTACCCGCGAAGATGCCAAAGATGTCTGCAACATAGATGAATTGATCGAAATTGACATCGCTGTTGACCCCTGCGAAGGTACTAACCTGGTAGCTTACGGTCAAAACGGTTCGATGGCAGTTTTGGCAATCTCTGAAAAAGGTGGTTTGTTTGCGGCACCGGATTTCTACATGAACAAATTGGCGGCTCCTGCGGCTGCTAAGAATCATGTAGATATTCGCAAAACGCCAACTCAAAACCTCAAAATTATCTCTGATTGTCTCGGCCGCAGTATTGAAGATTTGGTGGTGGTGGTCATGGATCGCCCCCGACACAAAGATTTAATTAATGAAATTCGGCAAGCGGGTGCAAGAGTTCGGCTGATCAGCGACGGCGACGTTTCGGCAGCGATTTCTTGCGCGTTTTCTGGTTCCAACATCCACGCACTTATGGGTATTGGCGCTGCACCCGAAGGTGTGATTTCCGCAGCAGCAATGCGCTGCTTGGGCGGTCACTTCCAAGGGCAGTTAATTTACGATCCGGCTGTTGTAAAAACTGGTTTGATCGGTGAAAGCAAAGAGAGCAATATCGCTCGACTTAAAGACATGGGCATCACAGACCCTGACAAGATTTACAATGCTGAAGAGTTGGCATCTGGAGAAACAGTTCTGTTTGCAGCTTGCGGGATTACTCCCGGAACGCTGATGAATGGAGTTCGCTTCTTTGGCGGCGGCGCTCGCACTGAAAGTTTGGTAATTTCTTCTCAGTCGAAAACTGCTCGGTTTGTGGATACAATCCATATGTTTGACCAGCCGAAATCTCTGCAATTGAATTAGTGATTAGTTAGTGGTTAACAGTTAAATGTTAACAATTAACAGTTAACGGTTAACAGTCACCGATGATTAGCAATTAGCGATAAACTAAGAACTAATAACAGGTGACTGTTAACAACTAAGAAAGAAATAGTGACAAATCACAGATATGAATATTGCAGTCATAGGTCTCAGCCACAAAACAGCGCCGGTAGAAGTTCGCGAAAAACTGAGCATTCCAGAACAGAAAGTTGAAGCGGCGATCGCCCAATTGCGTGGCTACCCGCACATTCAAGAGGTTGCCATCCTCAGCACTTGCAACCGCTTAGAGATTTATATTGTTACCAGCGAGTCGGAGCCTGGTGTGCGAGAGGTTATTCAGTTCCTTTCAGAATGCAGTAAAGTTCCTTTGCAGTCTTTGCGCCCTCACCTGTTTATTTTGCTGCACGAAGATGCGGTGATGCACTTGATGCGAGTGGCTTCTGGCCTCGACAGTTTGGTGCTCGGAGAAGGACAAATTTTGGCTCAGGTGAAACAAACTCACAAACTCGCCCAGCAGTACAAAGGTGTAGGCAGAATTTTAGAGCGCTTGTTCAAGCAAGCTCTCACAGCAGGGAAGCGAGTTCGCACGGAAACTAGCATCGGTACCGGTGCAGTTTCGATTAGTTCTGCGGCGGCAGAATTGGCTCAAATGAAAGGTCAGCATTTAGCAAGCAGCAAAATTGCGATTATCGGTGCTGGTAAAATGTCGCGGCTTTTGGTGCAGCATTTGCTCTCAAAAGGAGCTAGCCATATTTCGATCGTTAACCGCTCTGTGCGTGGCGCCCTGGAGTTGGCCGGTCAGTTTAAAGACGCTGAATTGCACCTGTATCAGCTCTCGGAAATGATGCAGATAATTGCCAGTTCTGACTTGGTTTTTACCAGTACCGCAGCTACCGAGCCACTGTTAAATAAAGCTAAATTGGAAGCGGTTTTAGACCCGAATCGCCCTTTGATGTTGGTGGATATTTCTGTGCCACGCAACATTGACTCGGATGCGAACGAACTCGCTAATGTGCGATCGTTTAATGTGGACGACTTGAAAGCAGTGGTAGCTCAAAATCACGAAAGCCGCCGCAAAATGGCAATGGAAGCTCAGGGCTTGCTGGAACAGGAAGTAGAGGCTTTTGATCTCTGGTGGCGCAGTCTGGAAACGGTTCCTACTATTAGCTGTTTGCGGGATAAGATAGAATTGATTCGGGAACAAGAGTTAGAAAAAGCTTTATCGCGTCTGGGTTCGGAATTTTCGGAGAAACATCAAGACGTGATTGAATCTTTAACAAGGGGGATTGTGAATAAGATTTTGCACGATCCGATGGTACAGTTGCGCGCTCAGCAGGATATTGAGGCGCGGCGGCAAGCGATGCAAACTTTGCAAACACTGTTTAATTTGGATGTGGATGTCAATCAGCAGTACAGCTAGTTTGTCATTAGTCATTGGTCATTAGTCATTAGTCAGTTGACAGGAAAGCAGTTAGCCGTTGACTGGAAAGCAGGAGTCATATTATGCCCGGTCAATTACCATGAATAAAAATGCCTCCAACCCTTGCGGCCAAAGCATCATTCGGGAGGGTAAATTGCTCGAACCTGATATCAGTTATCATTCAACCAATAACTAATGACTAATAACTAATGACTAATAGGCGAATTTGTCAAATAATCCTACTGATTGCGGGGCTATGGCTGGTTTTTGAATTAGCCTCCCGCATTGCGGCAGAAATTCTCTGGTTTCAGGAAGTTGGATATCTTCAGGTTTTTCTGTTAAAGCTGAAAACTCAAGGGTTGCTGGGGACGATCGCAATTGCTGTTTCTTCTGTCTTTTTGCTGGGAAATTTGGCTTTAGCCCGCCGCCTGCAACATTCGGCAGAGGAAATGAAATCGCCGGTGCCGGGGGCGCTATTCGCTTCACTGAGGGCGAACAACACCGGGAAGAATTACCAAATACCTGTTGCTAAATCCCAAATTACCTTTTCTTGGTTGCTGTTGGCAGTATTCGGATTGACCTTGATCGCAACTTTGACATTAATTCACTGCGGGCTGTTAGCTGCCAGTAGCATCAACTATTTCGGTATAGCTGACAATTTACCTTCGCCGCCGGTGCAGTTGGGAATTGAGTCAATCCAACAAATAGCAGTGCAGCTATTTTCTCGCTGGTGGCAGTTGGGCTTGCTGCTGGGGACAATGTTAGCTGTGGTAATTAAGCCTGATTTTTGGCTGCGGGCGATCGCCCTTTTTCTCAGTTTGGCGATCGCGCTTATTGTCGCTACTCGGTGGACAAATGTTTTGCAATATTTTTACCCTATTAATTTTAACACAACCGACCCTCTTTTTAATCAAAATATTAGCTTTTATGTATTTATTTTGCCAATCTTAGATTTGCTAGGATTCGGGCTGACAGTTGTATTTGTGTACAGTTTAGTATCTTGTGCTTTAACATATTTGCTATCAGGAAATAGCCTGAGTCAAGGGAGCTTTTTGGGGTTTTCTCGATCGCAGCAGCGGCACTTGTACGGGTTGGGTGCAGCTTCCATGCTAGCTATTGCATTGCGCTACTGGTTGGGGCGCTACGAATTGCTGTATGCGCGGGGAGACGTTACTTACGGGGCAAATTATGCTGACGTGATGGTGCGGCTGCCCTCCTATGGATTTTTGAGTATTTTGGCGGGGGCGATCGCACTTTTGATGCTGTGGCAGGTTTACCAATTCAAAATTAAAAATGAACTCATAAAAAAAATTCTTTTAGCATGGCTAACTTTAAGTTTTTTGGGAGGTTGGCTGCTGCCAGAAATTGTGCAGAAACTCATAGTTCAACCCAACGAACTAGCACGAGAACAGCCGTACATTCAGCGCAGCATAGCCTTTACTAAAGAAGCCTTTGACCTCAACCAAATCGAAATAAAAACATTCGATCCCGCCGGAAAACTTACTTATTCCGACTTAGAAAAAAATCAACTTACTATTAGCAACATCCGCCTGTGGGACAAGCGACCGCTGCTGCAAACGACCCGACAGTTACAGCAAATTAGACCATATTATACATTTCCTGATGCCGATATCGATCGCTACACAATCAAAAATGAAAAAGCGCAAAAGGGAGATTCGGACAGCCAACAAGTGTTTCTGGCAGCGCGGGAATTAGATTACACAGCAGTTGCCCCCGATGCTCAAACTTGGGTGAACGAACACCTAGTTTACACTCACGGTTACGGCTTTACTCTTTCTCCCGTAAACAGAGTCGGTGTCGGCGGTTTACCCGATTATTTTGTCAAAGATATTGGAGTTGCAGCCCAGAAAGGAGAGACTGCTTTGGAAGTAACTAGCGATCGAATTCGGGCCAGTATTCCGATCGGCTACCCGCGAATTTACTACGGCGAAATCACCGATACAGACGCGATGACGCCCACAAAAGTCAAAGAATTCGATTATCCTAGTGGCGAAGAAAATGTTTACAATACTTACAACGGTAGGGGCGGAATTGTCATCGGTTCTCTGTGGCGGCGCTGGCTGTTTGCTAATTATCTCAAAAATTGGCAAATGGCACTGACGCGCAATTTTACCCCAGAAACTAAATTGCTGTACCGCCGAAATATTAATAAAAGAGTCCGGGCGATCGCTCCTTTTTTGCGCTACGATTCTGACCCGTATTTAGTAGTAGCCAACGCCAATCTTAGCCATGATGATATAGAAAAAGAAACAGATAAAACTAGCAACAAGATTAAACCTTCACCCTCGGCTACTGATAAATCTCCCAACTATCTTTACTGGATTATCGATGCCTATACAGCGAGCGATCGCTATCCATATTCTGACCCAGGAAAGCATGAATTTAACTACATCCGTAACTCTGTAAAAGTAGTAATTGATGCCTACAACGGCTCTGTTGACTTCTACGTTGCCTATCCCTCCGATCCGATTATTAACAGTTGGATGGCTATCTTTCCAGGGCTCTTCAAACCCCTTGACAAAATGCCTCCGGCTCTCCGAAAACACATCCGATATCCAATAGATTTGTTGAGCATTCAATCCGAACGCTTGCTAACTTATCATATGGAAGACCCGCAAGTATTTTACAATCGAGAGGATTTGTGGCGAGTTCCCAATGAAATTTATGGCAGCGAACAGCAGCCCGTAGCACCGTATTATTTGATTATGAAGCTGCCAACGGAAACAGCAGAAGAATTTATTTTGCTGCTGCCATTTACACCAGTAAGTCGCAACAATTTAATTGCTTGGATTGCAGGGCGATCGGATGGTGGCGATTACGGAAAATTGCTGCTGTATCTGTTCCCCAAACAGCGATTAGTTTACGGCCCGGAACAAATAGAAGCTTTAATTAACCAAGATCCGGTTATTTCCGAACAAATATCTCTCTGGAATCGCCAGGGTTCCAAAGCCATTCAAGGAAACTTATTAGTAATTCCCATAGAACAATCTTTACTGTATGTGGAACCTCTTTACTTAGAAGCCGAACGCAATAGTTTGCCAACTTTAATCAGAGTTATTGCTGCCTACGAAAACCGCATCGTCATGGCAGAAAATCTTGAATTAGCACTCAAGGCACTTTTTCAGCAACAATCTACTAATAAATCGGTCATTATTCGACCTGTAGAAGGAACAGCACCAGCTTTAAATAGTGAATGATATCAATTCCGGTTGCACTCCTCATGATTGTTGACTGTTGACTATCACGGACGGTGCAACCGGAAACGATATAAATTACTGCGATTTCTGTTAGCTAGCAGCCTTAATATCCTGCCACCAAACATCGACATAGGGCCACATCAATCTCTCATCTCCTCCAGAATCTAGTTTCACTGTCACCTCATAACGGTTAATATGCGTGAGTTCGCCTGTTTTGCCATTCAAATACAATTGTTTGGGATTGTCGGTGATAATTTCTACCCTTTGATTCAACAGTGGCAGCATCTGAGTAGAAGAACCCTGAAACGGATTTTTGCCTTTGCTCACATAGCCACCAATCAAAAATAAGTACATTGAAGCCAGAAAAAATCCTGTACATAAACCCACAATTACCAGTATTTTTTGTTTTGAAAAACTGGTATAAACGCTCGCATATCCTACGCTCATAGTTCCAAAAAACAACAAATTGGGCAGGTACAGCCCATCTTCCAGAAACACGCTACCAAAAAGCATCAGGGCTACCTGAAAACCCAATAATGCCGCCACCCAACTCCACCCAGTTAGCAACGATGCAGATAGTAGCCAATTCATTGCAATAGTAAGGGCGATCGCCATTGCTATTGCCCCAAGTGGTGCTGCATAATCGTACTGTCTGAAGGGAAGAAGAACAAAAAATACTAAAGCATATGCAAAACCCCCAAAAGCCAGTGCTAATCCACTAATTATTTCGTTCCCGTTCAGCATGGCAAGGAATTTTTAGAGCACTAAATTGAAGCGTTCGCCTTCTGTTGTGATAGTAGCCGTTGAAAATTCCCAGCGGACTAATGCCAGAAATTCTAACCGTAGGGTGCGCCACGAGCCGCTTACCGCTATATTTAGGGGAGGGAACTCATTTGTGAACCAAGCGTGCTATTCCAGTTTCCCAAGGTGCAAGATTAACGATGACCGAAAGCACCAATCAGCCACATCAGAAAGTGAAATTTTCAGAAAACCAGATTATTTAGGGTCGATCGACTTAACAAATTGTTGCACAGGCTGTGGTAGAGCCGGCACAAAAGTCTTTCTAAAACCCCTAACATCGAACACTCGCCACAAAATACCTACCGCTACCGTCAAGAAAAATAACGCTCCCAAAAAATTGAACACAGTAGACAGAAAACCGCTGTCCCTTTTTTTCGGAGGTGTAATATGTTTCATGCGATATACAGCCGGCTCGTAATCTCTCGCCTCCTCGCGATTACGCCGCGGTGTTTTGGGCCGCGAACTCGCACTGCGGCTCTCAGTCAAACCCGTTTTATTAGTTTTAGTAAAACTGCTGGGCGACTTTAGCTCAGAAGCGCCGCGGGTTCCCGTTAACTTACTAGCAGAAGCCCCCGTGTGGCCAACAGCAGCATCCTGAATTCTGCTGTTAGGGCGCTGAGTCGATTTGCGTTCGGCGAGGGTACGCATCAAACTTTGCAATTGCTGAGTCGCCGCCGGCGGGCGTTCCCCTTTCCTCGCCCAATTTAACAGCATCGCCCCGGTAATCCCGCAGAGATTCGTAGCGCCTACAGAAGCCAGCCGCTTCAGCAGAGGCTGGCTGTTGGACACAAAAATCACCAATGCGTCCGGGTGTTCTTGAGCCAAACCGTAAACGCACTGAGCCGTCGCCACCACCAGCATTGCTGGCTTGCTTTGATTTTTGATCGAAGGTTCGAGAGCGCGGTGTGTTTCCTGAGCGTCAGTTGCAATCCAGCCGCTGTCGGCAAAAAATCGCATAAACTCTCTAGCTACTTGCTCTTGAGCTTTTTCCACCGCTTGCCCTGTCAGACGATCTATTTCGTCGTACACTACTTCCGGGATATAGCAAGTTCCCACCTTCGCATATTCTTGCCAAACTTGGGTTCGGCCAGTCATTAAAACATCTGCATCAAAAGTTACCAATACAGGAGGAAGTTGATTAGCCATGACTGTATCCTATAGGCTCAGATAACTTATTTAAACTTAATCGATCGAGTTTAAACAAATTTTTGGTTGTAAAAAAATCAACTTTTGGTAGTAGATAAATTGCCCTGGGCGCGGGTATTAATGGGAAATTAGTAGTTAGGAACCCGATCGCCCTTCAGTTACCAGTTCGATCGCTCAATTCCTATATTCCACTAATTTACCGCAACCCAAGAGCCTATTACCAAAGATGCCCGACTACTGCTAATTCCCTATTCCCAGACGGCCAGCCAAAGCCGGAGTCAACGGCAACAGCGCAGCAATCATCAAGAACAAAGCTAGCAAACCCAAAGCCGCGCGAGCGTCGTCAGGCTCAGTCAGCTCGTTGAGGCTCGGCCGCTCCAGATTCCGCTGTAAAATCAGAATCACGATCGCCCAATACAGAGCCAAAGGATTAACTAAAGAAACGATAGCCAGCACCACAAAAGTCGCCAAAGTAGTTCTACTGGCTATTTTCCGACCGTAGATGGCTTGCACAATTCTACCGCCGTCCAACTGTCCCGCCGGCATCAAATTAATCGCCGTTATTACCAAGCCCAACCAACCGATAACTACCAGCGGGTGAACGTCAACAATCTGCTGCTGCAACGCCGAACCCAAAACCACTTTTGCCAAAGTTCCCACCAAAACCGAGCCCTTGAAAAATTCTGCGGGAATTTGAAACAAACTGCCGGGGTGAGACAGCAGCAAACCCGTTACCAGCATTAGCAGAGAAACTATTCCCCCAGCGGCTGACCCGGCAAAAGCGATGTCAAACAAAACTTTACGGTTGGGCAGCAGCGACTCAAAACGGTCGATCGCTCCAAAACAACCTATCTGCAAAGTTGGTATAAAAAACGGCCAACTCAAGCCAACCTTGTACCGATTTGCCAGCACTCGGCGAGCAATTTCCCCAGATCCTAAAACCGCCCAAATTCCCGCTGCAATTGGCAGAACTTCTAGATATCTAGCGGGCGAGTTAAAGAAATCGAAACTTAGCAGCAAACCGCCTGTCTCTAAGCTAGTAGCAATTGTTGCCAGCAGCAGGACGACTGCTAGGATTTTTTGAGACACTGTTGTGGGCTGCGGGTCGTTGGTGCTGGGCAAGATAATAACTACGGGCTTGTCGTCCTGATTTTCTACTAAAAATAGGCGGTAGCGATCGTTTAATTTTTCTTCCAAACTTGCCGTCAAACGTGAGTGTACTTGTTCTGGGTCTCCTCGGAGATTGCCTTTGAGAATTACCCCATCTTGATAGGGAATCGTTTCTGTGGCAAAGAAAGTATCAATTCCAAAGATGCCTTTAATTGCCTTGAGGTCTTCCACCGGAACGGGAATTATTTCTGATTCATTATTCGCAGGCGACGAGGTGACGATCTTAATGGTTTCTGGGCCTGGTGGTCGCTGCGACTCAGGGGCAGAGAAAGCATCGCTTTGGGACTTTACCTCAGCAGCATCCGGCCGCGGCAGCACTGTATCGGATGCAGCCTTACGCAATTGCCGGCCCAGATAAATGTACAATCCCGTGGATGCCACTAGCAGCAACAATACCGCCACTAGATTGAGGTAAATTCCGGCGGCGAATAAACCAAAGAACAGCAGCCAGGGACTCATCAGCGCAACAGACTGCAACCAAGCCAAAATTCCCAGTTTGCCAAAAGGTCTGGCGCGATAAAATCCCCAACCCAGAATTCCCAGAGCAACCAATACGAGCGCAATTGTTGCCGTATTTTCCGATGCAACTATAGGCATTCCGGTTGTTTGCGCCAATAGGGGCTTTAAGCGGTCGATCGCGCTGCGGTCGAGTAATAGCATTAAATTTTGGGGAACATTAAATAGAGTTGTTGGGAACATATCCAAACCTGTCGGAAACTAGCCTGATTACTAAGGATAACCTCTGAGGGCTACTCGGCCCACAACCTGCTGCTGGTGGTGTTTGAACATCGCAGGATCTAGTCTATTGACACAATAGACTTTTTATGATAATACATCGGCTGTGTCAAACCTATACTCAGAAAGGTAGCAGTGTCGATCGCCCAGAAGCAGGAAGATTCGCCCAGTTTGGCAGGTGGGGCTTTTGCTTCGGATTTGTTTTGGATGCCCGAAATCCAAAACAAATCCGAAGCAAATAATATCTCAGCCTCTCTTTTCTTGGCAGGAGAAAACTGCTGAAACCCTAGCGATGGCAACGATGAATCGCTCAGGTAGGAATAGAAAGCGGCCAACAAGCAACTTGCAGAATGGGACAAGGAACTGAATCAGTTACACGAGCGCAACGGCGATTTGGGACTGAAGGTTCAGATGCTGGAGCAAGAACTCAAGGAAGTGCAGCGCGAGCGGGAGGAAAATAAAAACTCCGGTCCGACCGTCGCAGTTTTTCCAGAAGCGGCCGACTTGCTCAACCAGTTAAAAGCGCGACGCAAAAAATCCAGAGCGGACTTGGCAGACGTGGATACGTTCTTGGAAATATTGGGTTCGGAGAGTTAACCCGTGTCTACCGACAGGATGCCGGGATACCACCTGACCCAGATAAGCGGTGTTTCGCATTTGTTGTGCGAAACAAATGCACAACAAAAGCACAACAAATAAGGTTTGAGCCACTCTCTCCTTTTCGGTAAAGAACGGCTCAAAGCATTGATGGTATTAGGTTTTATTAACGGGTACGGCAGGACTTGAACCTGCGGCTCGCTGCTTAGAAGGCAGCTACTCTATCCAACTGAGTTACGCACCCAACTCAAAAATCGCTAACAACATTATTGTATAGGTGCAGTGTGCGATCGAGCAAGTAAATTATGTGATGACTTACGCAGAAACCGCTTTGAGGTGCAAAAATATGGCGTGCAGTGCGATGGTTCGGGAAAAAAACCAAGATGATGAGAGTGCCTTTGCCTTCAAGACTGTATCTGACAAAAGCTGGAGGAACTCACCTGCAAACAGCACAATTGTAAATTTACAATCAAAACTAGGTAGGACGTGAACTCGCGTAAAGTATTTAGGGGTCGAGTTGAAACCCAACTATTTGGTCGATCGGATATCTCTCCCAATTAAGACGGAACTCAGACAGCAAAAGAGTCACAGGTGCTTTTTCCCAGATGTCTATTGGTTATGTTAACCTCCCCTAGTGGCAAAGCCTAAAACGCTGACCCCATTAGCGAAAAACCAGAGCTCGTCTCCTGATTTGAGGTATGAGTTGAGCCAGAATGACTAATTTGCTGATCTTGAGTTATGTTGGCTAACATTATGCTCGACTTGATATTTGATAAAAATGTGGTAGAACTAGGATTGAAAGACTCAGGTGAAAATCCCTGATGGTACGGAGCCTCTATATAAGCTTCCTCTACGGCATCAAAGCAAAACAGTCAATCGCCTGCTCGGCACGAGCGAGAAAATCAAGCGTTGCCAGTACAGCAGTCGTAAATTGTGCGCGGGGGATTTTCCTTCGTGCATTGATTTATACGCCAAGGCTGAGAGACAATTTCAGCTTAGATATTTGTTAGCATTTGTTAGCAAAAAAGTATCGGAACGCTTGAGAAGAGAACCATCTCTGGGTGATCGGGAGCAATCCTGCTAATTTAAGTGGACTCGCTGAATCAAGAATCCCCTCGCCTTTAGGCATCGGGAGTGTCAAAAGCACAGCACCTCGGCCATGACAGGAGTCAAATCGCAGTGTCATGTTTATTCTGAAACGGCAGGATGTTGAAATAACCAATTTTCAACACCCAAAACGGGATCAACAAATTCCCATTCTCAATTATCAGGGGCAGACTTTTCGCCTGATCAGCGCCTTCAACGGCAAGCAAGCAGAAGACGCCAGAGCCTTGTGGCGGGACTTAACCGACAACCGAGGCAAAGCCTGTGTTCTGCTAGAAGAGCCGGATCGATATAGCGTCTGGGGAAAAGTCCGTTTAGATCAGCTTGCCGGTGAAGAACCGGCAGGGAATGAAGCAGCCAAAGCACCACTGTTCGCGCAGGCTTGTCTGCTGCTACTCCAAGCTGTTTACTTCGATGTAGAAGACCTTTTAGGCGCAAGGCAAGCCACATCGTTTCAGAAAGATATCGCCAAGGTATTTCAGCAGGGAAACTTCCCCCAGGCAGACTCCCCTGATGCGATAAAAAACTGGCTAACCGTTAGTCCCTTGCAATCTCACAAGGTGCCTCCTTGGCAAGAGCAGCATCTCAAAACCTTATTGCAAGAACTCCACCGCTTGGGCAAATCATATTTTGGCAATACGGACTTCGCGGAGGGAGTGAGCGATGTGCTGCAAGATATGCCAGCACCGGATCGGACTCAGTTTCTAGATTGGCTGAAACAATCAGCCCTCAACAAGTTGTGGATCGCAGGATAGAAAATCTGTGACAATTTCTCAGACAATTGGGTCCAGATAATTCAGCTTAGATAATTGCACTGTAGGGGGTACGCGATATACAAGTTGGATTGCCAACTTGTATTGACAACCAAATTGTTGATTCGGTTTGGATGCCACCTATGGTCTGGCAATTTAATTCAGTTTCGATCGCACTCCCCAGTCACAATCATTGATACGAGTGGGGAAGAGTGAAAGCAAAAAAACAGCTCCCTCAACCTTTGAGGGTATAATTTCAGAGATAGATTTGGTACTGTAAAAACCTTAATGGTGGAGACATCTACCGTATATCTATCATTATATTTCCGGGTACAAGATCGACTAACGACTAATTTATTGAATTAGTAAATAGAGATTATTCTTGCTTAGTCTTTCTATAGTGTACGAGGGCAAAAGTCCCGACGACACACTGAGGACGCCAGTTATTCCGGAAGCGTCAGATCTAGGTTTTTTAAGTTTTTTTGGCGAAAGAATCCTCATCTACAATCAAAGATTGAGATGGGGTGCGTTCAACCGCTAGTTAGGTCTCGTGGAATCCCTATGAGTAGCACTTCAGAAAAGTCATCTACATCTTCATCTTTACTGTCAGCTCAGACCCTAGTGATTGCAGGCATTGTCTGGGCTGTCATGGCGCTGCTGTTTTTTTTGCTGTTCAGCGTCCCCCTCTCAGCAGAAGAGGGTTTACCTCTGTGGTACTCGATCGGCACTTATATTTTTGAATGCGGAGCATACTTGGGAGCGGCTTTAGTCTGTTTTAGAAACTGGCAAAGCCCCCACATGGTCAGCGGGCGCAACGTCTGGCTGGGCATAGGTCTGGGGATGCTGTTCTATTTCATAGCCGGCGTGCTGTTCGGGATTTGGGAACTCTATTTCGGGTTAGACCCGGACGTGTCTCCAGCAGATGCGTTTTATCTGGCCAGCTATGTGGTACTGATCGGGGGCATGGTTGTAGCTGTGACTTCCAAGCGGCTGAATCTAGAAATTTGGCAGTGGGCTTTGTTAGCGGGAATTGCAGCCTTCGGGATAGCTGTAGCTATTTGGGTTGCTGCACCTGACTCTTGGAGGGCCCAGCTAGGAATGGCTCCGGCAGCCACTCAAGAAGAAGTAGTGACATCTGCACCAGCAACCGCTGCCACAGGAAGAGCGCCTGCTTTGGAAAATTCGTCTAAGTTACAGGCAAAAGCAGCCGCGACCGATGCTGCATCAGCACCCGAAGAAGAAGAAGCAGAAATCAAAGCTCCCGCATGGGTGATGGCACTTGACAAGCAACTGGCGCCTCACAAAAACGCAATCAATTTGTTTTACATCGTTGGGGATGTTTTTCTCCTGATTATTGCTACTGCATTGCTGCTGGCGTTTTGGGGAGGACGTTTTTCCCAATCTTGGAGAATGATTGCGGCTGCAACTTTTTCGCTTTACATCGCAGATATGTACTTTAAATGGCGCGATACTCAGGCTGAGGGTAGTTATCAAAGCGGCAGTTTGCTGGAAGTCTTTTTTGTTTTCAGCGCCATCCTGTTTGGGATTGGAGCTATCTTGGAACATGACATCTCAACCCGCTCTCGTCAGAGCAGGCGCAGTCGTCGCGCAGCGTAGCGATTGGAGATTGGGGTTGCTTTGGCAAGCGATGGGGACGCGAAAGCTTCTTTGCCCTTGTCGGCATCTCTGAGCTTGAAATCGAAGATGAAAAATCACAGTTCGCTGACTGCTAGCCTGCGTCTTTTCAAGTCTTTTTGCTGGGAAACTTGGCATGACGCCTACAAAACTCTCCGATTCAGACAAACGCGAACTCATCAGGCTGTACCGACAGTCAAACGAGAATACTATCACTCTGGCAAAGCGCTACGGAGTGAGCAGTTCTACTGTGAGGCGCATCATTCAGGGGGCTTTGTCGGAGCCGGAATACGAATTTCTAGTGCAGCAAAAACAAAAGCGTTTGTCCGATCGCAGCAGTGTTTCTGAACCGACAGAGGCGACTACTGAGTCGTCGGCAGATGATGGCGAAACCGATCCTGTAGCTGTCCCCCTGTCGGAGTCAGTCCCTGTCCTGCCGTCAGCCTCAAATTCGAGACCGACAATCCGAAAGCGTTCTAACTCAGTCCCTGAACCAGTTGCAGAACCAGAAATTCGAGGCAATGTAGAGTCTGATTTAGATGTTTCTGATGTGCCAGATGCCCCAGCAGCCAATCTTGCCGATCGAAGCCACCGCGCTGTTGTGACTGGTGAACTAAAGGCAATGCTGCCAGCAGAAGGGCTGCTGGCAGGTGAAGACTTTAGGGATTTCGAGGACGACGACGAGGATGAGGAGGATGAAGACGATTTAGATGACGACTTCGACGAAGATGTAGAGGATGAAGACTCTCTGTTTGAAGGCAGTCTCCTGGGTTCACTATCGTCGGGCGAGTCGATCCTCTTCGAGGGCTTCGCTAACGAGCTTCGGGGTACAGGACTGATTCAAGTTTTGCCTTTAAGCGAAGCATCTCTGCCCAAAATTTGTTATTTGGTGGTCGATCGGGCGGCAGAGTTAATCACTAGACCTCTAAAAGCTTTTGGCGAACTCGGTCAAATTCCGGCGGCGGAAATTCGCGAGAAAACCCTGGCAGTGTTTGACAATCACCGAGTGGCCCGCCGATTTGCTACTCGCAATCAAAGAGTTTTCAAGATTCCTGACAGCAGTATGCTGCAAAAAGCAGCACCTTATTTGCGAGCTAAGGGAATTACTCGATTGCTGATTGACGGTCAGGTATATTCCCTCTAAGGGATAAAATCTATTTAATATTGTACGGTGTCGGATTCTTCTGGATTTGCCTGAAATTTAGGACGCGAGTTTTGGGAATCTGAAAGGTTCCACAGCGGTTGCAGTAGCGCACCTCCGATAAGTCCTGCACTCAGGCTCATTGCCAATACTACTCCTACGGGCATTTGTATCGATTGAAAAAAGATAAAGTTTAAGGATACGGGGGCAGCGTTCTGCACTGAAACAATGCCGATCGCGCTTACTAAAATTGCTACTAAAAAACTAATGGCGAGCAGAGGAATTGTTTTCATAAACCGGTTGACAGGCTAATAATTTAAATTGTATAGTTGTTTTATAATTTAAATACGTGTAAAATTTTTATTTTGGCAAACATCCCATTATATAATACTCTACAATACAATTAGGGGAAAAGTCAAGTAGATGCGGAAAAAGAGAGGATTTTTTTAATTAATTAAAAATTTAACAAACATAAACAAATTGACACTTCCCAAACTTAAACAAATCCAAGTGTATTGCAAATATATAACTGACCCAGCAGTTATCAAAAATACGTAAGGTGCGCCAAGCGCACCTCACAATCCCAAACGCTAGGGAAAAAACCCCCGTTGGAATAGGTAGAAAATTAAACAGGTTCTAACTGGGAAATTACCTTTTCCATGTGTTGGGCAACTTGGCTTTCTTTTTCCACAGAATTGGTTTCCATGTAAACGCGCATCAAGGGTTCGGTTCCCGAAGGCCGCAGCAGTACCCAGCCACCGTCTTCAAGATAAAGTTTAATTCCGTCTTTGCGGCCGATTTCCTTAACGCCGATACCTGCTACTTCTTTGGGGGGATTCTTGGTAAAAGATTCCAAAACGGCTGCTTTGTGGGCTTCTTCTAGGTGCAAGTCCAAGCGTTTGTTGTACAGAGGGCCGTCGGCTTCTTTAATGGCTTCTTCGACTAGCTGAGACAGCGGTTTGCCTTCATAGGCGATCGCCTCAGCAACTAGCATATCAGCCAAAATCCCGTCTTTTTCGGGAATGTGACCCAAAACGCTCAAACCGCCAGATTCTTCGCCACCGATGAGCACCGCAGTTTCCCGCATTTTTTCGCCGATGTATTTAAAGCCGACTGCGGTTTCGTAGATTGTTAAACCGTACTTGGCGGCCAAATTGTCCAGCAAGTGGGTAGTTGCGACTGTACGGACGATCGCCCCAGTCAATCCTTTATTCTTAACCAAGTGACGGGCCAGCAGCAACAGTACAGTATTTGGAGTCAAGACATTTCCCAACTCGTCAACAATACCAAAGCGATCGCTGTCGCCATCGGTAGCTAAACCCAAATCCGCCGCATCCTTCTTAACAGCTTCCACTAACTCAACCAACTGTTCGCCCTTGGGTTCGGGCATTCCGCCGCCAAACAGCACGTCGCGGTAGGTGTGAAAACTTTCGACCTCGCAGCCGCAGTGTTCCAAAACGCCGTCGAGATAGCCGCGAGAAGTCGAGTAGAGAGCGTCGTACTTCACCTTCAACTTAGCAGAGCGAATCCGCTCCACATCGATCAAAGTATAAAGAAACTTCAGATATTCGGGTTTCGGGTCAAAAGTGGAGATTTTATCGTTGTGGCTGCCTTTGGCTGGGGCATCAGAAGCACCAGCAATATTTGCCACAATTGTATCAGTAATTTCCGGGGTAGCCGGGCCGGCGTAGTCCGGGATGTATTTGATGCCGCAGTAAGGTGCGGGATTGTGCGAAGCCGTGAACATCAGGGCCCCTGCGGAGTTGAGATGCTTGGCGCTGTAGGCGATGACTGGTGTGGGGCAATCTCGATCGACCACTTTCACTGTCCATCCCAAATCTGCCAATACTTCCGCCGAGGTGCGGGCGAACTCGTCTGCCAGAAAGCGGGTATCGTAGGAGACTAGAACTGGGCGGTCTTTGGTGTAAGCGGTTTCTAGGTAACTGGCGATCGCCCGGGTGACTTTTCGCACGTTGGCAAAAGTAAAGTCATGGGCAATCAGTCCTCGCCACCCATCGGTTCCGAACTTAATTTCAGTTGAATTGCTGCTAGCGCTCATAAAAAAACTCGGTAAGTGGGAAACTCAGCGGCTTTAGCCCTGAGAGGAAAACGGCGCGGCGATTTCAATCGCCTTGAATCCCCTTTCGGGGTTGGAGAGGGAATTTAATCAACCTCTCCAGTGAGGTATGGTTGCCTCAATCTCCCTTTCGGGGTAAAGTTCGCTTCGCCAATGTTATGAAGGCTTGTCACGCTTACAGCACTGTCTCAGTGACTTTAAGACTGTTTAACTGTAAACAACAGAGCGGAAAACTAGCGACGTATTCTCCGGTGTTATGACCTAAATAACGTAGTCAGTGAAGACTTAGGCTGGTCAGTACAGCTTGCGAGAGCTCTCTCTTACAAGCTCAGTGGCTTTAGCCCTGAGTTACTGACTTTATCCACTTCCTCTCGTCCTACTAATCCTACCCGAAGCCATAGCCTTAAAGACGTACTGGCCGTGCTGTTTGTGAGGATTGATCGCCGGTGGGGGCCGCATCAACCTAATCCTCTCGTTGTCGGGACAGGCTTCCGCCTCCGACAGAGGACTCGAACCCGCCGGATTTGGCAAAATGTGCCCGCTACCGGGGGAGTCACTCGCTAATTCCGGTTTTGAAGGGTAGGTGGTTGATCGAATGGACGACGATCAATTGCGGGCGATTCCCTACGGGATAGCTTCGCTTCACGGGGAAGCTAAACAACTGATCACAAAAAACTGCCCTGGCAATGGCATTAACTAAATGCACATAAATCTGATTCTCATCTCAAATTTAATTTTTTATTTAGAAAAACCGAGCGTTAAATTTATTGGGGTTTCATAACAATCGTCAGGCTCAAAATACATTTCTAATTGACCTATAGAAATAAATTAACCAAAGTCATCGCTAGATCGTGCTGTAGCCTAGCTTCATTAAGAAATTAGGGCGATCAACCAAAGCGCTCCACAACAAAGATAAAGTATTTCAAGCAGCAGTTTTTTTGAGGCAGACTTGACTTTAGTTATTAGATTTTAAGACAAATTAAATTTATTTCCAGTCCTCTTTATAGGTCAAAAAAATAAATTAGGATCGCGATCACAGAATGATGGTGATCGATCGCACAATAAATAACGTTATTAACGTGCAACTTATAAAAGATGCAGGCAGTCGAGCGAAATGGCTTATAGCTTTAAGCGTAATGGCTGATGACTTTCAACGTACAAATGCAGAAAATTGTAGTTAACAACGTTAAAAATTAGGGGAATCGATCGGGTGCGACTTAATAAAAAAACGAGGTTTATCATGACGGGTATTTCACAAATATCTTCAAAATCTTTACCAGCAGCCGACCAACTTCAACAGGGCGCAAGTCAGGCGCCCCAAGGTATTATCGGACTGGACACTGACAAACTCCCAAAAGCTAAAGGTGTCAGCGTTTCTTCCTTCGCAGTTAGCTGGGCAAAAAAATATTACAGTACAGTTGCGGCACGAGAGAACCAAGCGCCACGCCAAATTCTCCCAAGCCTCGATTTAACTACTTTTGAGGGAAATAGAGCCCCAATAGTTGACAAATTGACAGATACCCTGAAATTAGCCAGCGAGATAGCTTGGAGTAGAGTAGAAGCTCTTTTAGGGAAACAAATAGAGCGGCACGCGATCGATCCAAGTTTAATTAATTCTTTAGAAATGGCCGCCGATTCTCGCACCTTATATAAGAAAGCAATAGACGCTTATGCAGATAGAGAACCTGTTTTCCGCTTGTCAGTCCTGGTGGGAAAAGATATTATCAAAGTGAGGCGAAAATATTCAAAGACTGATCCGTTAGTGCTGGGATTTGTGACAATTGAGTTTCAATACACTAGCAAAATCTTGTTAGGATGTCTTTCGGAGTCAGAGCGAGCGGAATTTGCGCCCTACTTAAAAGTTGTAGACGACTACCTGCACATTCCCTACGGAGAGATTAACGAGGCTGCGGCGAATCAGCCCCCGAATTCAAGAGCTCTATTAGCCGTTCAGCATTTGTTGCAGCACACGACTCAGATTGCTAGTGCAGTGTACGATCGAGCTAGTGCTCAGCATCAAGGATACCGCAGCAGCAGCGGCTATTTGAGCGATCGAGAGGTAAAAATTTCTGGTATCCGTGATGTCGAGATTTTTCAAAGCTATTTGTGCTGGTGCGTTTTGGAAGGTAGTATTCGCCCGGTACAGCAAGAATTGTTTCCAATTTGCGTGATGTTGTATCCGAAACTTCATGTAAGTTGGGAGTTAGTGCAGGATATGCTGCTGATTTTATTTTGGGAAATATGCGATCGGCTTCCTGCTGAAGATTTAACGGTATTTGTACCTTACTTGCGTACTTTGACAGAGATGTTTTCCAGGGATGTGTTTGATAATTAGGGTATTGGGCATAGGGCATAGGGCATAAGGCATGGGGTCAAAAAGCGGAACTCTCGCGGAGGGATTTGGCATTGGGAATTGCCCATCTCTATTTAAAACTCCAAGCTGCGACTGCCAAACATCCCCAACCAACAATAAAAGCAACTCCCCCCAGTGGCGTAATTGCACCCAGCCATTTGATGTCGCTCAAACTTAGGGCGTACAAACTGCCTGAAAATATGATATTGCCGGCAATAAAAGCCCATCCAGCGACTGCAAAAAAGGTTTGAGACTCTTGGGCGCGGCTCAAGAGTAAAGCGACGAGTAATAGAGCCAGGGCATGGTACATTTGATATCGGGCGCCGGTCTCAAAAATTGTTAAAGCTCGATCGCTCAATTGATTTTTCAAAGCGTGGGAGGCGAAAGCACCGCCTGCAACGGATAAACCTCCGAATACCGCTGCGACTGCTATAAAAATACGAATTAAAATTAGCGTTGACATAATATTTATTGAATTGGGAAGAAGGAAGTTCGGCAACGAGCAATGTACGGGATGTAACGGATGTAACGGATGTCAGTCCGATGGAAGAAGGAAGAAGGAAGAAGGAAGAAGGAAGAAGGAAGAGGAAAAAACATCTAATTGTTGATATCGAAGGTGCGCGCTGCGTGCCGTCTTTGTCATTGCCAGCGGGAGCGAAGCAATCGCAGAGTATGGAAATTCACTTGCCTAACTTTGGTAAGGGAAGGTGCGCTAGGCGCACCCTAGGCTGATGAGAAATTAGCTTTCTTGTAGATATTTTTAACCTATTTCCGCACAGCTTCCAACAAGCGAGAATAGTAAAAGCTAGTGCTAGTCATCGCTGTTCTGTTAATAACAAAACCATTGTTTTCTAGGATTTTGATAATATCAGCTTCGCGGTGCTGGTAAGCCCGGGTAGTTTTGCTCGGGCCGGGGAAAAGTTCACCAATTTTTTTGAGGGCGGTGAGTGCTAAGGTTTTGGGTGCAAAACTAAGAATTAGTCGAGATTCGGCGATCGAACTTAGGTGAGCGATCATTTCTGCAGCCTTATTTTGAGGATAGTGGATTAGCACATCCAAACAAATCACTGTGTGGAATTTGCCGGTTAAAGCTTCCAAATCTTGGGCGGCGAAGGAGATGTTGTAGAGCTTGCCGGGAACTGCTGTCGATCGATCATAAGCTTCTGCTACCATCTTTTCAGAGATATCGCTAGCGCAAACAATTGCCCCAGCGTCAGCCAGAGGAATGCTCAGAGAGCCTACACCGCAGCCAGCATCGCAGACACAAAGCCCAGGCAAATTGCCGTCAGCTTGCAGCCATTTGATGACTGTATCCACCGTTTGCTGATGCCCGGTGCGGATGTCTAGCTGAACTTTATTGACTTTGCCCTCGCCGTAAATTCGCTGCCAGCGATCGAATCCCGTCGAGTTAAAATACTGTCTAACTATAGTCTTGTCGTCTACCAAATTCATCGATCTGCCTGCTGCTGATTTATTGCCAACGGTTAGATATTATATAGCAATCCGGTTCGGAAAATGTGCAACTTGCAACAACCGATTTTAGATTGGCGATTTGAGATTTTAGATTAAAACGGCACATCTAAAATCTCAAATCGATCGGGTAATACCAGTTCGCACATTCCCACTTCTGAAATTCTTTAATTTAAAATGGTATAACAGGTTAAAATAACCGATGCCAAGTCAATTGCTTTGTCGCAGCATTTAAATTCCAGCGCAACAATTGACTTGCCGATTTGCCAATAATTCCCGAAATTCCGATCGCCCTTCTCGGAGATTCAGTTGCCAAGGCGATCGCACTTTCGGCATCGCAAATTCCCCACTCCACCAAATTCTGCACTCCCGCCAACAGCGGCAGAGTAGTACCTGCCAAAGTAGCACATTCCAGGGCCGAGTGATAATCTAATCTTACCCAAGCTGTACCTTTTCTGACTTCAATTTGTCGGGAATCCCAAGGATAAACACCGTCAGGCAAGCCCAGGGGAGCCAAAGCATCGCTCACTAAAAAAACGCCTTTTTGATACCTACCAGCGCGTAGCAAAAAATCAATCATTGTCGGAGAAACGTGCTTCCCGTCAGCAATTAAACCGCATTTTACGCCCGGATAAACAATCGCCGCTCCCAACAAACCCGGTTCTCGGTGGTGCAAACTCGGCATCGCATTAAAAGCGTGAGTTACCATTGAAGCTCCCCGCTCAAATGCTTGTTGAGCTTGCTCTGCCGTCGCTTGGGAGTGTCCAAGACTGACGGAAATTCCCAAACTTTGCAAATAGGAAATGACTTCACCAGTGCTGTCTAACTCCGGCGCTAAAGTAATTATTTTGACAATATCGGCACAATCTCCTAAAACTTGCTTGACATTTTCTATAGTTAGCGGTAGCAAAAACTCAACTGGGTGAGCGCCTCGCTTCTGGGGGTTGAGAAAAGGGCCTTCGAGGTGAACGCCGATAATTTCCGCTGTTTTGGCTTTATTGGTTGTGGCAACAGTAGTTTGTACAGTGCGGATATAATCAGCTATAGTCGAGAGCGATCGCCTAAACTTATCCACCGAAGTTGTCACCAAAGTCGGCAAAAAAGCATCCACTCCCTGATTCCACAAAAATTGACAAATTTTCGGCAAAATTTCAATATGCTTGCTTTCTAAATCGGGAAAAGCAAAACCGAGGGCCCCGTTAATCTGCAAGTCAACACCGCCCAGAGAAAGCCAATCGCCTGCTACATCAAGCACGTGCAAATGGGGAGGACAAATCCGTTTAAATATGGCGTCCATCGGCAAAACTTCTTGAATGATTCCCCTTTCGTCAACAGCAAGCATCTGCAAATCCTTGCAACCGGGGAGGCGAGCATTGAGAATATCTGTGGGTGTGGCAGTTGGGGTTGTGGCTTCAGTCATCCGATTTTAGATTTTAGATTTTAGATTTAATATTCGCTACGGATAAATCCGGTGGCTGGCGATGAGGATGGGGAGCTTTTTGCTTTTTGCTGGCTCCATGGCTGCTCAGACGGGGGCTTGTGGCAAAATTGCTTTGAAGGGTCAGTTTTGGTACAAAATATCTAAATTTGAGTTAACGCAATCATTTAAAATTAGCATTTATCTGAAATCTCAAATCTGAAAATTTTATGAATCAAGCGACAGTTGGAATTATCATGGGTAGCGATTCGGATTTGCCAACAATGAAAGATGCGATCGCAGTTTGCGAAGAATTCAGTGTTGCTTGCTCCGTGGCGATCGTCTCGGCGCACCGCACCCCTGAGCGCATGGTGGAATACGCCCAAACCGCGCACCAACGAGGCTTGAAAGTCATTATCGCAGGAGCAGGGGGAGCGGCGCACCTTCCGGGTATGGTAGCATCTTTAACCCCCTTGCCCGTAATTGGGGTGCCTGTACCTAGCCGCCACCTGCAAGGGGTAGATTCGCTGTACTCGATCGTGCAAATGCCAGCCGGGATACCCGTAGCAACAGTGGGGATCGGCAACGCTAAGAATGCTGGCTTGCTGGCAGTTCAGATACTGGCAGCTCATCAGCCAGAATTGCTAGAGCGAGTTTTGCATTACCGCAAAACTTTGTCCGAATCTGTACTGAAAAAACAAAATCAACTAGAAGAGCTAGGCTATCATAACTATCTCAATCTCAACAAATAATCCATAAACTTTTGTAGTAAGATTGGAAAGTTTTCCGAATATTGCTGAGCTTACTAGCCGTAAAGAGGGTAAAAGTGATTAAAATGACTGTCGGAAAGAAAAAGTCGAAACAAGTCAGGCGGGAGGCTTTAAATTTGCCAGCAGCTAAATTTTTTACGAAAGTCAACAGGTTGAAGAAGTTACCACGGGCGATCGCCCGCCTCACTCCAAGTTGGCAAGCCTGCATACCTTTAGCTGCAATCATCGTCTTGGTGTGGGGATATGCGGCGGTAGCCCAAACCCCTGCCACGCCAACCACCGAGGAACAATTAGCAAGCCTTAAGGTGGGCATGGATACCATGTGGGTCATGGTGGCGGCGATGCTAGTGTTCTTTATGAACGCGGGTTTCTGTATGTTGGAAACCGGTTTTTGTCGTCAGAAAAATGCCGTTAACGTGTTGTCCAAAAACTTGATTGTTTTTGCGCTTTCTACGATCGCATTTTGGGCGATCGGCTTTGCGTTAATGTTCAGCGACGGCAACGGTTTTATCGGCAGCAGCGGCGGATTTTTTCTGTGGAATGTAGCCGACAACAGCCCCGCCACAGGAGACGCTTATCAAGGCATTTTCGACTCGCTTAACTGGACGGGAGTGCCTCTTAACGCTAAATTCTTTTTCCAATTAGTTTTTGCGGGAACTGCTGCCACGATCGTTTCTGGAGCCGTTGCAGAGCGAATTAAATTCCTGGAATTCTTAATTTTCAGCTTGCTGCTAGTAGGAATTGCTTACCCAATTACCGGACACTGGATTTGGGGCGGCGGCTGGCTGGCAGACGCAGGCTTCTACGATTTTGCGGGTTCGACAGTGATTCACTCGGTAGGCGGTTGGGCTGCTTTGATGGGAGCGGCATTTTTGGGGCCGCGGATCGGCAAGTACCGCGACGGCGATACTGTGGCGATGCCGGGGCACAATATGAGCATTGCCACCCTGGGCTGTTTGATTCTGTGGTTGGGTTGGTTCGGGTTCAATCCCGGTTCGACAATGGCAGTCGATCCAAATGCGATCGCCCACATTGCGCTCACCACCAACACCGCCGGTGCCTTCGGGGGAGCTGCTGCCACCATTACTGCTTGGCTGTACCTTGGCAAACCCGACCTTTCGATGATTATCAACGGCATCCTCGCCGGCTTAGTCGGGGTAACAGCTAGCTGCGCTTGGATCAACATACCCAACTCTGCCATTATAGGCACGATCGCCGGTATCATGGTAGTCTTCGCAGTAACTTTCTTCGACAACTTGAAAATTGACGACCCTGTAGGCGCAACTTCAGTTCACTTAGTCTGCGGCATCTGGGGAACTCTGGCAGTTGGCTTATTTGCTGACGGGCCTACAACTGGACTTTATACCACAGGCCCCGCAGCCGGATTGCTTGTGGGCGGAGGTTTCGGTCAACTATGGGCGCAGTTGGTCGGCATTATTTCTGTAGGCGGGATGACCGTGCTGCTGACTACGATTTTTTGGATGGCACTCAAAGCTTTGCTGGGTATCCGCGTTTCTGCTTTAGAGGAGGCTGAAGGTTTGGATATCGGCGAACACGGGATGGAAGCTTACACCGGGTTTGTGAAGGAAACCAGCTTGGATAACAGAAGTGAGAGCAGCTACGGCGGTTATGGTGGGGGTTCTGGAGGCAAGACTACCAAACTGTAGAGCGTGCGAAGATCTCGACCAATTCAGCTTTCGTGTCCTAGATTAGCTATTTATCAGCTAATTCACGCCTTTATTCAGAAAAACCACAATCTGAAATAACTGCTAAGTTATGGCTGTCTATCGTTGTGCTCGCGTTTCAATCTTCGATGCGAACGCGGGCATAATTTTATTTTTAGTTGACCTTTAATGGCTGACATATGACGTTGCACAATTTGAGGATGATTATGGTGGGGTGTCCCGCTTGCTGTGAAAATACACGCCTTTGGGCTACCATATCCCATCTGACAAAAAAATCAAAATCATGCCGCTATTATGCAAAGCCTTACATATAGTAGTTTCCGATTGCATGAGATGTGCGTCGGTAATTGGTAATTGAGAATCTGTAACTAACGAACTTTGCAAGCTGGTGTATTGATTATAGTTTACCGGCAATTGCTTTAAGTTCTTCAACGATGCGCTTGTTCTTGGGATTCCCGCTGCCATTCAGGCGGGCGGAGACAACAGTGATTATTTCTAATATATCTTTAGCTAAATCCTCGTCACAGCTAGTATTTTCGGTTTGATTTATAATCACTACCTCTGTCCCAAAGTGTTCGCACAAATTAAAAATTAGTTCAGAACCAAATCTCAGCAGTCTGTCTTTGTGAGTTAATACCAACCTTTCTACTTGATTGTCTGCGATCGCCCGAATTAGATGTTGTAAACCCCCCTTACTGTAATTAACCCCAGAACCTATATCCTCAATGATTTGGAATTGCCACCCCTGAGATGCACAAAACAATTCCAAAACTTGTTTTTGTCTGTCTAAATCATCTTTTTGGTTGTGACTGCTAACCCGAGCGTAAGCAACGGTTAAAGCGCCCTCGCGTTTTAAGCCCAGAAGATGAGCTAGGTCATAGCGTCTGTGACCGTTAGCGGTGCGTTCCGGTATTAGCTTGCCTTCGGCTTCCCACCTGCGTAACGTGGAAGCACTCACACCTTTAATTTTGGCTGCTTCAGTTATGGTTAATTTTTTCATTTTTGGATTTTAGCATCAGAAATGGGTAATTTCGGTAAGTTTTAGATATATTTTTGTGCACTGCAGCGGCTTTGACAAATCCGATTCTGGTGCCAGAAAGTTTGGTAGGCAGATTTTTTATGGTAAAGTAGTGCGAAAAAGCAAAGTTCTGCATCGCCGCCCTTGCCCAACACAGCACAGTGCTTGATTATTACAAGAATTGAGGCTTTAATTGAGCGGTAAAATTTGATGCAGCAATCAGTGCAAATTATTCGGTGTGAGGCCTGCAAATAGCTTGAGTTTATGGAGAAGTTTGGAGGAGGTAGCAGAAGTAGAACTCATAAATCCCTCTTAGGGATGGAAGTTAGCCGATCGAAAGCTGTTCCGGTTTGGGCTTTGCTATCTTTGGTGACGAACGGGGTACTGATACTTACAGTCGCTCAACTACTGCTGCGGGGACACAACTTGACAGAAAGCTTCCAGGCGAATGATGCGGTGACGGCAGAAGCGGCCCAGGAACAAATGGGCCAACCGGTGATCTCTGCAAAGGCAGTGCTAGACGTGCCCGTTCCAGGACCGCGACATAAATGGACTTACCAGCAGTGGGTGACGCAGTTGGGTCGCGAAGCTGAGGCGGTGGCGGCGAATCGACCCTCAAGACTGAGTGTTTTGGCTGGGGATTCTCTAAGTATGTGGTTCCCGACTAAGCTGTTACCAGTCGATCGAATTTGGCTGAATCAAGGGATTTCGGGGGAGACTTCCCTGGGTTTGCTGAAGCGGTTGCAGTTGTTCGATAGAACTGCCCCGGATACTGTGTTTGTGATGATTGGGATTAACGATTTGTTACGGGGAAGCACCGACGAAGGGATTTTGGACAACCAGCGGCAGATTATTCGCGATTTGCGGTGGGCTCACCCCAAAGCACAAGTGGTTGTGCAGTCGATTTTGCCCCACAGCGGGGAACAAGCTACTTGGGAAAATCGCGATCGGCTGTTGGCGATTCCTAACAGTCGGATTAGGGCAATAAATCGACGGCTGAAAGAAATTGCTAGTTCGGAAAATGTTTTGTATCTGGATTTGTACCCGCTGTTTGCGGATGCTGACGGCAATTTGCCAACTGAACTCAGCACAGACGGCTTGCACCTTAACGATCAAGGTTATCTGGTTTGGCGATCGGCCCTGCAACTGTTCGATCAGATGCAGTTGAAAAATGAGTCATGAGTCATGAGTTATTAGTAATTAGTCCTTAGTTAGAAAGATAAAGGATAAAGTAACATTCTCCCTAACTCTCCCCCTCTCCTCCTCCGACTCTCCCCAACTCAACACTCCCGCCCTCTCCTCAACTCCCCCTCTCCGATTACTCTGCGATCACTGGCTATGTCAAGTATCCACTGATAGATTAAGAAACATGATAGTTAGCTATTTAGTATAGGGTGATACAGAATAACTGTTGGTACAAATGGTGCAATCCAAAAGGCATAGACCATTAGATTGATAGTTGACGAATTTAGATGAGTCCGGCTATACGAAGTCGGGGGGTTGAGGATTGGGGAATTATCTATTGAAGATTTGTTCCGCTAAAACACGGACTTAAAACCAAATAACTATTGCATCTAAAATCCTCGCATCTAAAATCGGCTCGGTCTTCCCTGAAAATTGCTGAGTATGAGAAGGTACAACTAACGTGATCAAAAAAAGTTTAACGATCGGCATCATCGCGCTGTGGCTGTTAAGCGTACCGCTAACGGACAATGCCTTAGCTCAAGATGCTGCTGGTACTGCAGCAGCAGTGGTGCCGAATCCGATCAACAGCGGCGATACGGCCTGGATGTTGGTGTCATCAGCACTGGTATTGCTGATGACACCGGGGCTGGCGTTTTTCTACGGAGGATTGGTGCGATCGCGCAACGTCCTCAACACCATGATGATGAGCTTAGTCATGATGGGAGTGATCGGCGTCACCTGGACGTTGTGGGGCTACAGTTTAGCCTTTGACGTTTCCACTCCAGCGTCCGAAGGCTTTGGTAAGGGGATCGAAAGCTTCATCGGCGGCTTCGACTGGATGTTCTTGAACAACGTCACGGCGGAAGCACCAGATCCGATCGGCTATGCACCGACAATACCCCACCAAGTCTTCATGGTTTACCAGATGATGTTCGCCATCATCACTCCAGCCTTGATTTCAGGGGCGATCGTCGAACGGGTAACATTTAAAACCTATTTCTGGTTCGTACTGCTGTGGTCTACCTTCATCTACTCTCCTTTAGCCCACTGGGTTTGGGGTAGAGGCTGGCTGCAGGCGATCGGATCTCTGGACTTTGCCGGCGGCACAGTGGTACACATTAGTTCCGGTGTTTCTGCGGTTGTCGCAGCTTGGATGATCGGGCCCCGCAAAGACCACTTGAACAAGCCCCACACCCCTCACAACGTACCCTACGTCTTGCTGGGAATTGGGATGCTGTGGTTCGGCTGGTTTGGCTTCAACGGCGGTAGCGCTTTGGGAGCTGGTTCTTTAGCAACAGTGGCTTTTGTCACCACCATGATTTCTGCAGCAGCCGGCGGTTTAACTTGGACAATTGTGGAATGGGTGCTTAGAGGCAAACCGACAGCAGTGGGAATTGCTAGCGGTTTCCTCGCGGGATTGGTGGGCATCACACCTGCGGCTGGATTCGTACTTCCAGTGGGGGCGCTTTTGATCGGATCGATCACTTCGGTTTGCTGCTTCTTTGCCGTTAGTTTCCGGGCTAAGCTGGGATTTGACGACTCTTTGGATACCTTCCCGATTCACGGCGTCGGCGGAACTATAGGCGCGATTCTGACTGGCGTGTTTGCGACTAAAGCGGTTAATGCTGCCGGCAATGACGGGCTGTTTGCGGGGAATCCGGGGCTAATCGTGACCCAGTTTATAGGCGTTGTAGTTACTTACGTGTTTGCGGCTGTGGGCACTTTTGTGATCCTGAAAATTTTGGGGCAGTTTATGGAACTGCGAGTGCCGTCATCTGCTGAAGACCAAGGTTTGGATATCGGCGAGCACGGGGAAGAAGCTTACGGTGAGGATTTTGCCGGCGGTTTCAGTTCGTTTGAATCGAGTTCTCCTTTTTCGCCGAAGAAGGTTTGAAGCTGATTTTGTGAATAAGTTCGATCGTGCAGAGACTCAGCTATCTGGGTCTCTCGGCTTTTTTTAAGTTTTTTTTTAACGAACCGCGAAGGCGCGTTCCTTCTTTCTTGGCTCTCAATTCAATGTGTCGATCGTATAAATAGCATATCCCCTCTTCGCTACTGAGCCAATAATCGCGATCGCACCCCCGGCATTCTAAAATCAAAGGTAATTAACCTAGATTTCTACTCGATACCGCATGGATACTAAAGCTTTTAAACGATCGCTCCAACAGTCGGAAAACTACCACCGCAAGGGTTTCGGACACGAAGCTGAGGTAGCTGGGGTGATGCAGACGGCTTATCAAAGCAGTCTGATCCAGCAAATTCGTGACAATAATTACAGACTGGAACGCGGCGCAGTTACGATCCGGCTGGCTCAGGCTTTTGGGTTTTGCTGGGGGGTGGAACGCGCTGTAGCTATTGCTTACGAGACTCGCCAGCATTTCCCTTCGGAACGGATTTGGATTACTAATGAGATTATTCATAATCCGTCTGTCAATCAGCATTTGCGGGATATGGAAGTTGGTTTTATTGCTGTTGAAAAAGGGCAGAAAGATTTTTCTGTTGTCGATAGTGGCGATGTGGTAATTTTACCTGCTTTTGGAGCCAGTGTCCAAGAAATGCAGTTGCTTAATGATAAGGGCTGCAAGATTGTTGATACTACTTGTCCTTGGGTTTCTAAGGTTTGGAATACTGTTGAAAAGCACAAAAAAAAGGATTACACTTCGATTATTCACGGTCAGTATAAGCATGAGGAAACTGTAGCGACGAGTTCTTTTGCTGATAAGTATTTGATTGTCCTGAATTGGCAAGAAGCTGAATATGTCAGCAATTATATCTTGCAGGGGGGCGATCGCGCTGAGTTTCTTGCTAAATTTAGCAAGGCTTATTCTGCTGGTTTTGACCCAGATGTGGATTTGGAAAGCGTTGGTATTGCTAACCAAACTACTATGCTCAAAACTGAGACGGAGAATATTGGCAAGTTGTTTGAAAAAACGATGATGCGGAAGTTCGGGCCGGAGAATTTGAGCGAGCATTTTCTGAGTTTTAATACTATCTGCGATGCGACTCAGGAACGGCAAGATGCTATGTTGAGTTTGGTTGAGGAAAAGCTGGATTTGATGCTGGTGATTGGGGGTTTTAATTCTTCTAATACTACGCATTTGCAGGAAATTGCGATCGACAAAACTGTTCCTTCTTATCACATTGATTGTGCGGAGCGCATTTTACCGGGAAATCGGATCGAACACAAGCCTTTGGGGGGAGATTTGATCGTAACTGAAGGTTGGCTACCGGATGGTAAAATTGTAGTCGGCGTGACTTCGGGTGCTTCTACGCCGGATAAGGTTGTTGAAGATGCGATCAATCGCATTTTCGCGATGAAAGCAGTGGCGGCGATGGTCTAATTATATTATTTTGGCACTGCACTCGGAAGCATATTTTTCTCAGTGCAGGGCCAGTCTCTCTTTGCGAGTGCGATCGAGCGTCTCGCTCGCAAAAAGATATCATTCCGATGTTAAACTAATTTCAACCCCTTAATTCTCCCCAATTACCCGCTCGCTCGCATTTCTGATTTCTGATACTATTCACCCGCGTCATCCCCTCTGTGAATTTCTCCCTGCCTCCAAAAGATTATTTTTTAAATAAAATATTTAAAATTCGCCTTTTTTTGAGGGTAAAAAGCTTGACTTCGCTATTTTGATAATGTATTATTTAATAATGGGAATACTGGCAAGATTTAAATTTGTGTCACCACTACCATTATCTAAAATATACACCAAAAATCAACTTGAGTCAATAGGTAAAAACTCTTTTCTTTGCGCCGCAATTTGAAACTGCCCAAGGAACACGAACGATACAAAAATCGATGCAAAAAAAGGCGAATTAAGCTTTGTAGGCTATCCTAGATTGTCTGGTGTCTGCGTGCATCACGAAACGCAAGAGAGCGATTTATGCCATCTCCGACTTAAGGGGGATGCGAGTAGGAGCGAGGCTAAACTAGAAATAAGATCTATCGCACATTTGAGCCTAAAATTTATAGGCTTTAGTCGCCGTCTCTGACCGCGCCAAAAATTCGGGTAGTCTTAATCCAGCTAAAATAAAAGAAAAAGCAGGACTCGCGTGCCGAGTATTTCCTGAAACAATCGCTGACTCGCCAAATCACCGCAGGTATCGGAATGGCCGTGGCGCTGCTAATTTTAAATGCGGCAACTTTCTACCGCAATACTCTTAAGTTAGTCGAAAACGAACGGTGGGTGAGCCACACTCACAAAGTTTTAACCGAACTCGAAACCACGCTTTCCACCTTAAAAAATGCTGAAACCGGACAGCGCGGTTATTTAGTGACAGGAAAATAAAGTTATTTAAACCGTATCACAGCGCGATCGCCCGCATCAACCAACAAGTAGTTGGATTTCAGCAGCTAACCGCCGACAACAACCGGCAGGAACAGCCCATTCGCGACTTGAAAATTGCGATCGACTCTAAATTAGCCGAACTTGAAGCAGGGGAACGCATCTTATTGAACACTGTTTATCAGTGGTGAGTATATTTTGAGATAAATTCACCATTCTTAGAACCTACAGACACGCTTTGTAATGACTTTAGTAAGAAAACAGTAACTGATTGATGGTGGTTTTTACGTTTCTGCTAATTTTGAGAGAATAAAAATATTACAACCACTCTTTACAAGTTGTATAATAGTTAGTAATGAGTTAGAGAGAGAGAATTTAGTTAACTGCAACAGCGAGGACTTTAGTCAAATAGTCATCATCCCACCCGGCTCCAAGTCACTTATTTTTTGCTCTAGTTTTTGAAATTTTTTCTTGATTCAAAAGATTGAGTGAGATGTGTTTAATAATAGCAAATTTTTGCGGAGCATTATCTTTTATTCTCCGACAATCATCTTCACGGGAACCCACATCTAATACCAATGTAAATAATTTTTAATTCCCCAATGGCGGCGGACTGATTCACCCCGTTTTTGAGCATTATTTGGTAAAGTATTAATGTAATAACGAGCTTCAATAGTTGTTTTCCCTTCACAATTATCACGGATTCTATCAAGCCTATACTGTGAAGTTTGTCCCATTGATTGTCGGGTCAATCAGCTCTTTGATGTCACTTAACATGGTTGTAATGTCGGATGTCTGAGCGACCCTGGTTACTCTCTTTATTCGTCGAACAATCTGTATGTGTACATCCCAAAAATCCTTGTCTAATTGATTCTTTAAACAACTCTTCTACTCTGGCATACAGGGAGAGTTGGTTCTTTTTTAAGGTGATTACATAATCTCCTTCTTGTTCGACAATTGACTTCACAATTGACCTTTTACAGTCCATAGCATCAATAGTGACAATGCTTTCATTTAATTCTAATATTTTGAGTAAAGCCGGAATAGCTGTGATTTCATTAGACTTTTTATCAACCTTAACTTGTCCTAAAACTAATCTTTGACTGGTCGCCCCAGCTCTGAGCATATGAATTGCTTTTTTATCTCCTCCCCGATCGTAAGAATGGCGAAGAGTTTTGCCATCAATTGCGATTACTTCTCCTGGATTGAAGCAACTAATACATTAAATCTAACTCAAAAAATATTTCTGAAATTGCTCCGGTTTTAGGCGAAACAATCCTCGCGCAATTGTGTCATGTGAAGGTATGCCATTCGGCGATTCTAAAATTTTATTTAACCATTCGTATTTAGGTCGCCCGTAACTTCAATATCCACCCATGTATCAGCACTACAAATCACGGCACAAATTGAGAGGGTGATAATATCAATTAATTGATGATGTTTCATTCGCTCAATTCTTGGAGATTCTAAGTCGGTAAAATGGTCGGCGATGGTGATTTTAGGTTTGAGTTCCATACAGGTAAACCCTAATTAGGGTTTGCTGAATAATTGATCGCAGACCACTAGCAGGAGCGATCGATATATTCAAGGTGAGTTAAATATA
>NZ_JAUBRB010000041.1:0-62835 GCF_036701585.1 Microcoleus sp. POL10_C6
GACCGAGAGTTCAGCCTTGTGGCTGGAAACGCTATGTACGGACTGATTACCGTGATTCACGTTTCAACGAATCGCACCGAAATACTCCGTCAGTTTCTCGATGCGATAATTAAACACTTTGTACCCGTGTTTGAAGTACAGTTCCACATTCCCTCGGTGTTCCCACAATCCCAGCAAGTTGATGGCAACCTCTGAGTAATGGACTCTCACATCCCGCTGCACTTCGGCTATCCGTTCCTCAATTAGTCGAGTCGTAATTCCAATTTTAGAGAATGAGTGAAGAAACTTTAAAAATTTATAGACAGACTGAAACGGCCTTGCAATGCTGTATCAGCCATCCGCTACAGACAGGACTTTTCCACGCAAGCGTTGTTTTTTGGACGCTTGCTACACCAACGCCAAACTCTAACTTAACTGCTTCTAGCCAAATATACACTTGATTGTGGTTATAAGTCCCTCTAAAGAATTATGTGTATATTCTCCTGAAGACAGATGATAGCAGCGACCTAGGCAAATAACATACAAAGTGTACAGAGTTATTAGGTAATCTAAAGGCATAATTTAAAAGCAGTCTATTTGCGCCTTGTAGGAAAGACATTCGACTTACCCACTTGTCCAAGCTAAACAAAGTGGCAGTATGTGGCGTATTCTTGTGCCTTACTTCAGGTTAATGACTACTTGATCTTTGATACTTAATTAATTAAGTGTACCTGATTTCTTCTGTCTCTGTTCTACCTGTGAGACCCTAACTACCCTGTTGTTTTAACTCCCTATAAAAAATTGTTTGTAGATTCTCCTGAAGACGGAGGATAGCAGCGACCCAGGGAAATAACATCAAAGTCTACAGAGTTATTGGGGAAGCTCAAGCCAGAATTAAAAGCACTCTATTTGCGCCTTCTTATAGGACATACATTCGGCTTACGCACTTGCCAAAGTTGAACAAAGTTGCAGTAGGTCGCCTACTCTTGTGCCTTACTTCAGGTTAATGACCAATTGAGCTTTGATTATTATTAATTAGGTTTACCTGATTTTTTCTTTCTCTGCTCTATCTGTCACACCCTAATTACCATGTGGTAATACGCTTCTTTGTAGATGGCACAAAGGATACCAGAAATTTTCGCAGTTTGAGACATTTGTGTTGCTTGTAGGTCATCGGGTATACCCAGACTGACCAATTTTCATTTTACCTTATCACACTTATTTAAGAAGTCTCATGGTTAACTTACTCAGACCGCCCAGTGTTTCTTCAAGTTCTCGCTTCGGTACTGTAACTGGTTTGTGGAGGCAACAGTCTCTTTACGACAGGAGGGCGCTTAAGACTGGTATCGTCCATTTCGGGCCAGGTCGTTTTTTTAGGGGGCATCTTGCCTACATAATACATAACTATCTTGCACAGAAGAATTCCCAAGAGCAGAGATGGGGGATTTGTGGGGTTAGCCTCAAGAGTCAACAGACCATTACTAGGTTGAAACCGCAGAGATTCCTTTACAGTTTGACCAAACACTCTAGTTGCGCTCAAAATCGTGAGGAAGCGGAAGTTATAGGTTCTATCAGGGAAATAGTTAATGGTAGAGACAAGTGCGAGTATGTGCTTGAAAAGATGGCGTCTCCCTCTGTGCATCTGGTGACTCTTACTATTACTCAAGGAGGCTACCATCTAGACAAGAATTTTAATCTCGACACAACGAATGAAGACATCGCGCACGATTTGCAAAATCATTCCACTCCAACTACTGCAATTGGCTTTATCGTAGAGGCGCTGCGGCGACGACGTGATCGCTGCATGACTCCGTTCACCACCCTTTCTTGCGACAACCTCCCAAGAAACGGGGATATCCTGCAAAAAGCAGTGCTAGCTTACGCTGAAGAGATCGATCCTCAGCTTGCAGAATACATCAGGGATAACGCCACGTTCCCTAATTCGGTTGTAGACAGGATTGTGCCTCAAGAACAGGAATCCGACTATAACTACCCCAGCCGACTGTTGCAAGTTCGCGATCGCGCACCCATTGTAACCGAACCATTTTGGCAGTTTGTCGTGGAAGACAAATTCGCAGGCGATCGCCCCAAGTGGGAAGATACGGGGGTGATTATGACTAGCGACATCACTCCCTTCCTCTATATGAAGTCGAGATTCTTGAATGCAGTACACTCCTTCATAGCCTGTTTAGCTGTAAGAGCAGGTATAGAATATATGCACGAGGCGATCGCGCTACCGGAATTCCAGTTGTTTACTCGGCTTCTCATGGACGATATCGCAGCAGCAACACCAGTGCCTCGCCAGATGTGTGAACAATATATGGAGCAAGTTTTAGTAAGGCTCAGTAACGAAGATCTTCCCGATACTACGGAGAGAATCTCTTCAGAAACCTGTAGGAAAGTAGGCAAGTATATATTTCCGATACTTCAGGATGCTTATAGCCGAAAAGTCAGCATGAAGCGTATTATACTTCCTGTTGCGGCGTGGCTTCTTGCAGTCAGAGAAGAGGCGTGCGAGTCTGGTCAGCCCTATTATGCCAAGGATACCCAAAGCACAATTACAGCGATTCAAGAAGGCGCACTAATTAGCGGGATTCTGGGATTGGAGAATTGCGAACAGACAGAGCTCGTAGATAATGAATGCCTCCAAGCTTTGCGAGATCTCCAGACCCAAGGACTATTGACTACGCTGAAAAATTACAGTGAGGGAGGTCTTTTAAATGAAACAGCTTCAGCATGATAAGGTGGTGCTTTTCGATCATGACGGAACTGTTGTTGACAGTGAAACCATAGCACTTAAGAGCGCATGGAGGCTGACAAATGAAGTTGCTAGTGAGTTCCCTGGCGCTCAACACTATGAGCTTGAGGACTTTGTTAAAAGCTTCGCCGGGAAACCCTACAGGGAAATACTCAAACAGCTCTACCCAGACTCATTAACCAGTCTTAATGAGCGGGATATTGACAGGCTAGTGGCTGAAGAAGAAAAGAGAGCGATTGAACGGCTTACTGTAGAGGCAAAAGCGACAGAAGGAACGCCCCAAGTGCTGTCTTCCCTGCGCGACGACGGATTTGAATATGCGCTAGTAAGTAACAGCAGCTTACAGCGGCTGAGTGCTTGCCTTTGTGCTGCTGCCCTGACCGACTATTTCCCAAGCGAGCAGGTATTTAGCGCTCACGACTCTCTCCCGGTTCCGCGTCCCAAGCCACTTCCTGACATCTACCTATATGCAGTGAAATGTCTGGACGCAGAAGTTTCCGATTGCGTGGCAATTGAAGATTCTATCAGTGGGATAAGGGCTGCCGTTGCCGCGGGAATTGGGCAGATTATCGGTTATGTAGGGGGAACTCATATCAGCGAGGATGAACGAAGCAGCCGTGCAGATGCTCTTGAGTCGGCTGGTGCCCACCAAGTTATCGAGCGGATGCACGATCTTATCGGGCTATTATCAGCAATCCCAGTGTAAGGACAGGGGGCATCAGGCGATCGCTTGATGCCCTTAGTTACAATGGTGAAAAATGGCGTTGCTGAATATCAAGAATTCTGGGCCATCGAACGCTTCACCTTATGAATCCAACCTTGGCTCAGACTCAGCACCTGCGAATAAGACAAGTCCGTATCTAACACCAAATCAAACACAGACGGCTTAACTAAACGGGGAAACAATCGATGAAATAGCCTTCCTATCGTCAACCGCAAGAAAAACTCAACCACCAACCACTTCGTGCGAGGAAACGAATAATTTGATAACTCTTCCAAGGCATGGGCATCCGGGACTCGCTGCTCTGAAAACTGCGGCAAAACCTTCCCCCAATCATCCCCATACTGGTCCAACAATTGTCCCAAAATCAGCACATCTTCTAACGAAGAATTACACCCCTGCCCAATCGAGGGAGACACCGCATGAGCAGCATCGCCAATCAGCAACACACTATCGCCCTCATGAAAGCGATCGCAGCGTACCGTTAGCACCTTTGCCACTGGACGCTTCAACAACGCTTCCGCTTCTTCCCACGACATCAACTGACCAAACAGCGGGAAATTTTCCTCAAAAAATGCCTTGACTTCTTCTTTCGTGGATAATCCTTCTAGGGGATTAGTCTGTGCATCAAAAATAATCACGCCACTCAACTGATCTCCTGGCTGAGGTACCATCAGCATCCGGGTTTGATTATTCAAATTCCAGGCATGGATTTTATTCGGTTCTAACTCCACTCCTGTACTCGGATTGAGCCGACTTAAAAACACCGATTTATAGGCATCTGGAACATAGCTTTGGGAAGACGCCAAGCCTGCATTCTCGACTAAATACTCTCGAATTTGCGATCGCGCCCCATCGGCACCCACCAGTAGATCGTAGTGAACGGTAAAGCTATCTCCTTCTGAAGGTTTCAACATCACGGTTTTAGCCGTTCCATCCACAGCCGTACATTCACAGTTGAAATGTACTTTAACCTGATTCGGACTAGAGGTTTCGGTTAATTGCTTCAACAGAATCGTCACGAGGCGATTGCGATCGATTGTGAGAACCGGATTTTCGCGAGGAACCGATCGGGATTTGCCCTTTTTCCGATAAATAATTGTCCCGTGACAGAACACACTTTGAGCGGCGATCGCCTCCTCTAACCCAGCAATGGCTCGAATGGCTTTTCTGCCCCGTTCCTGAAGCGAGAGCGGAAATGTGCGGTTTCCAGAAACATCAGTCAACCGAGGATCGGGACGACGTTCATAGATATCAATATGGTAGTTGCCCCGACGCAATAAATAATGTGCCAGTAGCAGTCCAGCCGGACCAGATCCAATGATCACAACGTTTTGAACCATAGGGGTTTACCGAATACGATGAGTTGATGTACCGAACTTTATTATGCTTCCCGGCAGAGCCCCGACTTCTGAATCACATTGATTCAGGGCAATCAGGGTTTCACCAAAGAAGTGGGGGTCTGGGTTGTCTTTTCATCTGCCATCGGCAACCCCTGAAAAGTTAGATATTCTCAAGAATAGCTTGGGCGACAACTTCATCGGCGATCGGTTTTGCGATCGACTTGCCATGCAGATTCGCCAAAATAGACTCCACCTTTTTCAACCATCCTGCAATACTGATAATCAGCCGTCATCACAAGGTCATACATTAAGATGAACAGCAATACCAGCACAGACTCAACAATCAAGCTGAATCAAGCATCCCTATCTCGTTTACCTGGAAACGTGCGCGTACCCAATTACGATCGCCATCCAATTACTAATGGAATTTTGCATATTGGAGTTGGTGGATTTCATCGATCGCACCAAGCGCTCTATCTCGATGATTATTTCCATCAGAATCCTGGTAGTGATTGGGGAATCTGTGGTGTTGGATTGCTTGACAATGAATATGACAGGCGTATGCGGGATGCGCTTCTGTCCCAAGATTGTTTGTATACCTTAGTTGAGCGATCGCTAGAAGGAGATCGCGCTCGAATCATTGGTTCAATCACTCGATACCTGTTTGCACCAGACAATCGTCAAGCAGTTATTGAAGCATTAGCAGATCCCAAATGCCGAATTGTTACTCTAACAATCACAGAAAGCGGCTACTACTACATTGAAGGAAGTGGCAATTTCGATGTAAACCACCCGACGATGCAGCACGATTTGCAACATCCTGAGCAACCAATTGGGACATACGGTTTTTTGACAGCCGCACTCGAAAAGCGGCGTAAACAGGGGTTGGCACCCTTTACAGTCTTGTCCTGCGACAATATCCAGGGCAACGGCAACATGGTGCGGAAAATGCTAACGACATTTGCCCAAATGCGCGATCCAGATTTAGGAAGTTGGATTGCTGAACACGTTGCGTTTCCCAACTGCATGGTCGATCGCATTACTCCGCTGACAACCCCAGCAGATATCAAAATGGTAGCCCAACAGTTTGGTATTGATGATGCGTTTCCCTGCGTCGCGGAGCCTTTCATTCAGTGGGTAATCGAAGATACCTTTTGTGCAGGCAGACCGGATTGGGAATCCGTTGGCGTACAGATGACTAAGGATGTTCATCCCTATGAAATGATGAAAATTCGGCTTCTCAATGCCAGCCATATGCTGATTGGCTATCTCGGCTCTCTGGCAGGTTATACCTACGTTTATGAAGTCATGGCCGATCCCTTGTTTCAGCAAGCAGTCGCTAACCTGATGGATGAGGTGACACCAACGCTCCAACCTGTTCCTGGGATCGATTTAGACGATTATAAAAAAACTTTAATTGAACGGTTTTCCAATCCCAAAATTCGCGATCAGCTTCCGCGCCTTTGCCTGAATGGATCGGCCAAAATTCCTAAGTTTGTTTTGGGATCGATGCGCGATAAATTACAACTTGAAGGTGCGATCGATTACCTAAGTTTGACGATCGCTGCTTGGTGTCACTATCTCAATGGTTACGACGACCAAAACCGTCCTATCGTCATTGATGACCCTTTAGCTGATATCCTCACTCAACAAGCCCGCTCAGGTAAAACAGATCCCACTCCATTTCTCAGCATATTTGAGATTTTTGGAGATTTAGTACAGTCGCCACGTTTCGTCGAGACTGTTGCTGACCAGTTGCGTAGTTTGCATGAGTTTGGTGCTAAAGGAACACTAGGCCGATTGTCGTAAGTACCATCTGCATTCGTATTGCCTCTGGCCAAAGCATCTATCTTAAGGTGGATTCTCCTGAGTGAGTAACTCAGGTTCAATAGAGAAGACCGTGTATGTATACGGATGAATCTTAATGAAGCGCGACGCCACAGGCAAGTTTCTTAGCAATTGGAACTCGGAGACGAAAGAACGAGTGAGCGTATCTCTCACTAATACAGCATGGCGATCGCTCGATAAAGAGGCTCACAGGCGAGGAATTTCTCGCTCTGAAGTCATTGAACGCTTTGCCCGCACTCTTGAAGGCGAACAGTTGTTCCCTGCCCAAGAAACTGAGGGCAAGGTAGCAACGATTCTGGAAAGCATTACGGATGCTTTTGTCGCCTTCGATCGCGACTGGCGCTACACCTACGTGAATGGGGCGGCGGCTCAAATCCTGCACAAAACACCAGAATATCTACTAGGAAAGCACGTTTGGAATGAGGTTTTTCCTGAGCTGGTTGGTGCAATTCCCTATCGAGAACTCCATCGGGCAATGACGGAACAGGTTCCTGTTTCCTGGGAAGAATTTGGGGAATCTGTCCAGCGTTGGATAGAGGCGAAGGCGTATCCCTCGACTGCAGGAGTAGCAGTTTATTTTCGCGATATTACAGAACGCAAGCAAGCAGAGGCAGAACGAGAACGGTTATTGCACGAGCTGGAAATCGAACGCGGCCGATTTGAAGCCGTTTTGCGACAGATGCCTGCGGGTGTAATAATTGCCGATGCGGCATCCGGTAAGTTAGTTCTAGCGAACGAACAAACCAAGCAAGTTGTTGGGTATGACTATGAACAGTCGCTTGAGATTGAGGAATATGCACCCATTGCTCCATTTAAAGCCTTTTTTGGCTCAGAGGGTCAGCTCTATGCCCCTCATGAGTATCCCCTGGCGCGATCGCTAAAAACCGGTGAGGTCGTTACCAACGAAGAGATGGAAATTCATCGAGATGATGGTAGCCGCGTCTTCATTAACATCAACTCAGCACCAATTTTAGATAGTCAGGGAGAGATTGTTGCAGCCGTTGTTATCTTCCAAGATGTGACGGATTACAAACAGGTTGAACAGGCATTACGAGAGAGCGAAGAACGCTTGCGATTGGCATTAACGGCGGCTCAGATGGTGGTCTGGGATATGGATTTGCCGACCAATCAGGTAGTGTGTTCTGCTAATGCTCTAGACGTTTGGGGTTTTCATGAAGGCACAGGAGAAGACTTTTTTGCACTCATTCATGCAGACGATCGACCACAGGTGCTCCAAGCGACGGTAGGGGCAATGGCTGGGGAACAGCCCTACGCACCGGAGTATCGGGTAATTTGTCCAGACGGCGTTGTGCGCTGGCTCAACAGTCAGGGACAAGTCTATCGGGATGAGACGGGGCAAGGAGTTCGCATGATTGGCGTTTCGGTTGATATTACAGAACGCAAACAGATCGAAGCAGAACGCGATCGTCTTTTAAAACGAGAACAATCTGCCCGACTCGAAGCCGAAACCGAACGCAAGCGGTTGCATGACATCCTGATGCAATTGCCTGCCATGATTGCCATTGTTAAAGGTGCCGATCTTGTGTATGAATTTGCCAATCCCACCTACCTGCAAGCGACTGGGCGCACTCCCGACCTGATCGGGAAATCAATACGGGATGTTTTCCCAGAGATAGAGGGGCAAATTTACTTTGAAGCGTTTGAACAGGTTTACCGGACGGGAGAAACATTTATTCGGGAGGAGTCACCTACTTACTGGGATCGGAACGGCGATGGGGTGTTGGAAGAAGCATTTTTCCACTGCATCTTTACAGCTTGGCGGGATGCTGAGGGAACCATTCAGGGTGTGTTGATTTATAACATTGAAGTGACAGCCCAGGTGCGGGCAAGGCAACAAATTGAACAACTGCTCAAGAACCTCCAGCAGAAAGAAGAAATTCAGCAATTCCTAATCGAATTGAATGATGCGATTCGTGCCATTCAAGACTCGAAGGAAATTATGTGGCGAGTGGTTAGCTCCGCAGGGCAATATTTCCAAGTCACTCGCTGTACCTACGGTGAAATTGATTCTACTCAGGAATATGTGATTGTCGATCGCGATTATTGCAATGGTGTAATCAGCATAGTGGGTAGACATCGCATGGATTCGTTTGGCCCTGAACTCATTGCTGAATTAAAGCAAGGCAGAACAATCGTCGTGGACGATGTTGATACCGATCCTCGGACTGCCGGATCGGGAGCTGCTACCTTTAACGCAATTCAAACCAAATCTCTCCTATGTGTTCCATTGGTGAAAGATGGGAAATTTGTCGCATTGTTGGTGTTGCACCATGTCTCTGGTCGCCACTGGACGAAGGAAGATGTGGTGCTGATGGAGCGAATTGCTGAAAAAACCTGGCTAGCCGTGGAGCGCTCGCGGGCAGAAGAGGAATTGCGAGAAAGTGAAGCTCACCTGCAACTCGCTCTGAAGGTTGGACGCATGGGAACCTGGGACTGGGATATGCAGACCAAAGCAAGGCATTGGTCAGAAGGGCACTTCATGGTACTCGGTCTGCAACCTAATGAGTGCGAACCCAGCTATGAGGTTTGGGCAAGTCGGGTTCATCCTGATGACTTAGCAGAAGCTAATGTGAAACTTCAGCTAGCTATAGCTGAAAAGAAAGAGTATCACCATGAACATCGCCTGCGTTGGCCAGATGGCTCCATTCACTGGGTTGAAGCGAGAGGACAGTTTACTTATGATTCTCAGGGAAATCCCAAGCACTCGATCGGCGTCGTCATCGATATCACACAACGCAAGCAAGCAGAAGAGGCGTTGCGTCAAGCTCTACAAAAGCTCAACTTCCATGTTGAAAACTCTCCAATGGCAGTCGTTGAATGGAATCGAGACTTTCAAGTCACTCGCTGGTCTGCTAGTGCAGAGCGCATTTTGGGCTGGAAAGCCGAAGAAATTCTGGGCAAATCTTTAACAGAGATACCTTTTGTCTTTGAGGAAGACCTGGAAACGGTGACAGAAGTCTGCCAACGGCTGGTCTATGGTGAAGAAGCCCATATTTTTTCATACAACCGCAATTACACCAAAGATCGCAACATTGTGCACTGCGAGTGGTATAACTCCAGTCTCAGGGACGAATCGGGACGGATGATTTCGGTGTTATCGCTGGTGCTGGATGTGACGGAGCGCAAGTATGCCGAACAAGAACGAGAACAACTGTTAGAGCGCGAACGTATTTCCCGTTCTCAGGCAGAAGCCGCACAGCGCCAACTGGCAAATATTTTTGACACGTCTCCGATTGGACTTGGCCTGTTAGATGAAAAGCAGCGATTTATTTCCATCAACGAAGCCTTGGCAGAAATTAATGGATTAACCCGCGAGCAACACTTAGGACATTCCATTTCAGAACTTTTTGGTCAATTCGATCCCCAAGTAGTTAAAGTCTTTCATCAGATATACACCACAGGAAATCCCTTCACTTCACCCAACTTTGCGGTGAATGTTCCCGGACGCAGCGATCGCCGTCCCGGTTACTACAACGTTTACTATCTTCCGACTGTTAACTCAAATGCTCAGGTTGAAGGGGTTTTAGTTTATGTAGTCGATGTGACTGAGCGCGTCAGGTTAGAGCTTGCCCAACGCTTTCTCTCTGAGGCAAGTACGGTGCTGGCATCCTCACTCGATTATCAAACGACTCTAGAGCGAGTCGCACAGCTTACAGTGCCGGAATTAGCGGACTGGTGTACGGTTCACATGATAGAAGAGGATGGTTCGATCGAGCAGATTGCAGTGGCTCACATCGACCCTGCCAAACTGGATTGGGCATATCAGATTAGAGACAAGTATCCTATGAATCCGGATGACCCTCGCGGTGCTGCATACACCTTGCGAACTGGGCAATCTGATTTTGTGCCGGATATTCCCGATGAACTGCTGGTACAGGCAGCGCGTGATTCAAAGCATTTGGAAATACTGCGGCAGGTTGGATTCAAATCGGTAATGACGGTGCCACTACGAACTCAGGCACGAATTCTAGGGGCCATTTCCTTTATCTCAGCCGAATCTGGACGACGGTATACCTCAGCAGATTTGCAACTGGCAGAGGAATTGGCGCGTCGTGCTTCCTTGGCGATCGACAATGCTCAGTTATATCGGTTAGCTCAACGCGATCGCGCAAAAGCAGAAGCGGCTAACCGGATTAAAGACGAATTTTTAGCAGTATTGTCCCACGAGTTGCGATCGCCCCTCAATCCGATTCTGGGCTGGACAAAATTGCTACGAACAGGGCGACTAGATACCACAAAAACCCAGCAAGCGCTGGAAACGATCGAACGCAACGCCAAGCTGCAAGCCCAATTAATTGAGGACTTGTTGGATGTCTCGCGCATTCTGCAAGGAAAAATGACGTTAAACGTCGCTCCTGTGAATCTAGCGGCAATGATTGAGGCTGCACGGGAAACGGTACGACTAGCAGCCGAAGCCAAACACATTCAAATCCAGACTACATTTAATCCTATTTCAGGAACGGTTTCAGGCGATAGCAATCGCCTCCAACAAGTAGTCTGGAACCTCCTCTCCAATGCTGTGAAGTTCACCCCAACCGGAGGACGCATCGACGTGCAACTAGAGCAGGTTGGTATGTACGCTCAGATTCAAGTCAAAGATACTGGAAAAGGCATCAAACGAGAGTTCTTACCCCATGTGTTTGACTACTTCCGTCAAGAAGATGGCACCATAACCCGACAATTCGGCGGATTGGGATTGGGACTAGCGCTCGTCCGTCATTTTACCGAACTGCATGGAGGAACCGTTCAAGCAGACAGCTTAGGACAGAACTTAGGGGCTACATTTACCATCCGGCTACCGTTAAACATCGTAGAGCCGGAACCCTATTCTGATGACAGGCATCCAGAAAGTGCGGCAGACTTAGCAGGTATTCAGGTCTTGGTTGTGGACGACGATGCAGATATGCGGGAGTTGGCAGCATTCACCCTGATGCAATCTGGCGCACAAGTTGCCACAGCAGCTTCGGGGGCACAGGCGTTGACCCTTCTGAATCAATCTCTCCCCGATGTACTCTTATGTGACATTGGGATGCCAGAGATGGATGGTTATGCCCTAATTCGGCAAATTAGAAAGTGGTCACCCCAACAGGGAGGCACGATTCCTGCGATCGCACTTACTGCCTATGCTGGAGAGATCAATCAGCAGCAAGCCTTAGCTGCCGGATTTCAGATACATATCTCCAAGCCTGTTGAACCCGATGAATTGGTAAAAGCGATCGCCCGTTTGCTAAGACACTGAATGATTTGAGGATTAGCTATCATGCTGCTGGGTATAGATTTAGGAACAGGCTCTGCTAAGGCATTGCTCCTAGCGATAGACGGAACCACTATAGGTGAAGCATCAACATCCTATCCTGTTCATGCACCCCAACCTGGATGGGCTGAGTCGGAGCCAGAAGATTGGTGGTTAGCTGTTGCCTCGGCTGTTAGGAAGGCAGTGGGAAATCACGCTGACCAAGTACAGGCGATCGCACTTTCAGGACAAATGCACGGCGTTGTCCTAGCTTCGGAGTCGGGTCAGCCTCTGCGCCCTGCTATCCTTTGGGCGGATACTCGCTCTAGTGCCACGCTTAACACTTATCATTCGCTCGATGCTGCTATTCGAGAGCGATTGGGCAACCCGATTACGGCTGGAATGGCGGGCCCCACTTTGTTGTGGCTACGAGAACACGAGGCTACTGTCTACACCGAAGCGCGTTGGGCACTTCAGCCAAAAGATTGGCTGCGGTTACGGATGACTGGAGAAGTTGCAACAGAACCATCTGATGCTAGCGGTACTTTGCTTTACGATGTTGTGTCGGACAACTGGGCAGAGGATGCCATCTCAGGGCTGAATCTACGTAGTGATTGGTTACCAAAAATTATCCCCTCAAGTGCGATCTCCGGCTACCTAACAACTATTGCTTCAGAGCATCTCGGCTTACCTGTTGGCTTACCCGTTATTGCTGGTGCTGCGGATACCGCTGCGGCGGCGCTTGGTAACGGACTACTAGAGCCTGGATTGGTTCAACTAACCATCGGCACAGGCGCTCAAATCATTACACCTCGATCGCAACCAATTATCGATCGTCATGGTCGTACCCATCTCTATCGATCGGCCCTACCTAACCAGTGGTACACCCTTGCTGCAATGCAAAATGCGGGGTTAGCGCTGGAGTGGGTGCGAGGTATCCTCGGTTTGAGCTGGCAGGAAGTCTATACTAAAGCGTTTTCTGTTCCCCCAGGATGTGAAGGATTGACATTTTTGCCATACCTCACAGGTGAGCGAACTCCACACCTCGACCCCTATGTACGTGGCGCATGGGTGGGGCTTGGACTTCATCACACACAGGCGCACCTGATGAGGGCAGCTTTAGAGGGAGTTGCTTTTGCCTTACGACAAGGTTTTGAGGCCCTTGAAGCAACAGGTTTTAAAGCGACAGAACTGCGTTTAGCAGGCGGTGGAACAGCAGAAATGCCATGGAAACAATTACTGACCGATGTATTGAGAATACCCCTCTATTCAACTACAGTTGCTGCGGCTTCTGGACGTGGTGCTGCTCTACTGGCGGGTATCGGAATTGGCGTATACGCAGATGCTAATGACACCATCAAACTGGCAACCACACCAATGCTTGCTGCCACTCCCCAATCAGTTGATCCAATCCTAGAAGAGGCTTGGTTTCGATATCAATCTCTTTATCCACGGCTTAAAAAAATGTGATATGAGTTATGTCTAAAGGAGGAGGTACTAGAACCTATCCACAATTTACTCTTAAGCTAAGACTGTTTAACATCAGTCAAATAAAATAACTAAGTTTAGTACAAAAAGAGGTAGATATTACATGAATATATTAGCTGGCATTAAGCTACCAAAATCAGCCGAGGCCGCGGATGTATATATACGGTGTAATGAATCTGCATCTATAAACTATCAGGAAAATGACAAAAAAGTTGTTTTATATCGGGGTGGTGTTGTCTCCTCAAATTCTTATTTTAATTCGTTTTACGAGAGATATTATACTCAATATACAACTCTTAGCTCTATCTACTATGTACTGAAACTTGAAGGCGATTTTAAAGTTTCTGTTTACCGAGAATTTGATGGACAAAAAAACAAAGAAATAATTTCTGAAGAGAGCTTTGAGAAATGTCAATTCTCGGAGCCGGTAAAAATCTCACCAATAAATCTCTTTCAAGGCAAAAAAGCGGGCAGAATATATTTTGAAATAACTTGTTCTAGTGAACGGGGCGAATTTAAAGGGGCATGGATAGCAACTGATGAAAGTAAAACTAGAGAAGTATCATTGGGGATTGTAATTTGCACCTTTAAAAAAGAGGACTTCATACAAAATACATTAACTGCAATTTTTCAAGATGAATTGCTAGAAACCAAGGACTTTAAAGTATTCGTTGTTGATAATGGTAGAACTTTAGATGAAGCTGATTTCGGAAAGCCAAAACTGAGGCTAGTTCCTAATATAAATGCGGGTGGAAGCGGTGGCTTTACCAGAGGGTTAGTCGAAGCTTTAGGGGAAGAAAAATATTCTCACTTTTTGCTTATGGATGATGATATAGAGTTAGAAAGTGAATGTATTTATAAATTATTTCCTTTGTATGAATACGCCAATTCGGATTTTGCTGTAGCGGGTGGACTGCTAAATTTACAGAAAAAGCATATGTTGTATGAAGCAGGAGCATCGTACAACGCCTATTCTAAAACTAGAGGATTTGGGCCTGGGGCATTAATTGCTTTAAATTATAATATCGATTTACGAGATTCTAATTCTCTCAACAGGTTGCTCAAGGAAGAAGATGTAGACTATGGCGGATTTTGGTTTTTCTCTTTTTCTAAGGAACTTGTTGAACAAACTAAATTACCGCTGCCTTTATTTATCAAAATAGATGATGTGGAGTTTGGTTTAAGAATAAAAGAGTTGGGGAATAACATTGTAGCTTTTCCATCAATGGCGGTGTGGCATCAACCAGCGGCGGCCAAGAATGTAAATTGGGAAAATTATTATTATATCCGCAATGATTTAATAGCTTATTCCATCCATTATTCTCCAGAATATATGGCGGCAGTTGAGCATTTGACAAAAGTAATACTTCAGGCTTTAGCAAAATTTGATTATAATCATGTAGAGATGGTTGTAAAAGCTTTTGAAGACTATCTAAAAGGCCCAGATTTTATCAAAAACTCTGACCCAGAAAGCTTTCACATGAGCATTGTAAAGCTTAGTAAAAGCTATAATAACCAAAATGAGGTAGATAAATTAGCTGGTACTAACCTTTTGACTAGGTGGTTTAAAGTTGCTGCTGAAGGTATTAATGAATGGTCATCCTTAAGTGAAAAATGGAAAAGTGCTTCCAAGGAGATGACATCTACTATATTTTGGCAGCAATACCTTGGGCTCAAGAAATAGAATTGCCCGCTTCCACTGGTTGATGGTTGACAGCTTAGGCCGCCAGCAACTCAACGATTCACAATAAAAGCGCCTTGGGATTAATTGTGGTAGTTGACACTCCGCCGTCACAGCGTAGGGCTGTTTCGGGGCAACCACGGGGGGTTTGCCCCTAGGGAAAATCAGGCTTTTGTAGGGGCGGTGCCAAGAGTGCCCGCCCTCACCCACAGATGATGTCATGGGCATTTCAGGCATCGGGGCAACCACGGGGGGTTTGCCCCTACAAGAAAATGAAACCGCCCTGCCGCATTAGGGCATTCCCACTTTCTGATATGCAGTGAAAGCCAATTGACAGCAGATTGCCAGTTTAGAGACGGCAATAGCAGCATTTAGAAAACCAGTTTTTTAGATGTTGAGGATTAATTAAATAAGCGTGCCAAGTGCTACCCGGATTTGGTACCAGATGGAAGCAACTTGAGTTAAATGATGACACAATCTTCGCCCAAAACAGCTTGAGTGACCTGTGGTTCCTGCTCTACTGGGTCGCTGTAATGAGTGTCGATGTATTGGATGAAACTTTGCCGATAAGCTTTGAGATGCGAGTTAAGTGCTTCGATATCCTGCTCTCCGGTGGCGAAACCCTTCTCTCTTCTGAAGTGACCGGATTCCTTCACAAAAGCCATGTCAACTTGCCACAAAGCCTTATCAATCGGACGATATGACAAATCAACAATATCGTAAGCTGCGAATCCTTGGGACTTCATAAAACTCATGACATCATACATCTGACCGAACAAAGTAACTTCTACAATTACATATTCAGTCTGCTGCAAAATCTCAGTTGCTCCTGCTAAAACATCTAATTCCTTTCCGTCTACATCAACTTTAATTAAATACGGCCCTGGCAAATTTCTTTCCCTGCATATTCCATCCAGGGTAATTGCTGGTATGTTTCTCAAATAAGGATTGCTGCTGTCAGTAACGCGATTTTCAGAAATTGAAGAATGCAACATAGAGGGACTGACGTTAAGCGTGAAAACTCCAGCTTCTTTGGTCGCTGCCGCAATAATGTATTCTGCACTTTTGAGCTTGCGGCAAATTTTGGCTAGATAAGGTTCATTTTCGGCGATGGGTTCAATTAGCAAATGTCGCGCATCGGGGAAAGTTTCGTAAAGGTTAAAAGTTCCCAAGGCGGCACCGACATCAATCACAGTTCTTGGTTGGAAACCTAACTTTTTAGCCAGCAGCAAGCTGCCTGACATCGAGTTTCTGAGAATTCCTGTTTGTTGTTGGCTCACAATTTTTTCCCGATTTCAATGTGGATAAAATTAATATTATATCCTGCCGCCGAGTTATTGTATGTCCGAATAAAGAAACGAAGCAATCGCAAACCTCGGCGATTGCTTCCCTTCGGATCGCAATGACAGAAATAGGTTTCAACTCAGATGTGGCACTCTTGTCAATAAGCTTTTTATGAACAGGCTTTTCGGCCTGTTCCACAAAGAGTGAATTTTCTTGTGGAACAGGCCGAAAAGCCTGTTCTTGAGAATAGTACAAGATGTGAGTTTCCACCCAACTTGCTATTATTTCGCGGATTTCTGCGCCTTGTTTTCCGGTTCTACAGATTGCAAAGCTTCGTCGAGAATTGCCCGTGCTTCTTCGGCTTTACTTCTAGCTTCTCGATAGCGGACATTAGCTTGAGCAAAGTTTTTGAGAACCTTGAAACCATCTTTCAAACGACCAATTTCCTCGGCACTCACAGCCTCATCTGTAAACAAAATGTCGATCGCCGCCCGGATTTTGAGTGCTTCTTCGCGGGATTCCATGACTTTCAATTTGAGACTTGCCAAATTGCTCAAAATCTGGACGGCTTCAGTAATCGCATCCTCGCCGTCAGACGCAGCATCTTCGATATCTTTAACTTCAACAAACTGCTTGGGCCCAAATCCCTCCACGAGTTCCGTAGGCAGCTTGCCCTCATCCATGAGATCCATCAGCCGATCCATCGCTTCTTCCCGGGCTTTGGCTGAATCTTTCCCCTTGACAGTTAAAATAATTTCGGGGCTTTGAGGAAGTGTATAGCGAACCATATTTTGACAGCCTGTGCGCGAAAACAATTGAATGATATTTTATCTTTATTCGATCGCCAGTTGCAGCTATCGATCCGCTCCATTACCAACCGCTTGCCCAAACTTGGCACATATACACTCAAAAGGAACCCTCGACAATGAAAGATAAATTTCTTAACTTTCTCAACTTGATTTTAGTAGCTGATGTGTTTTTCGTCTTTGCCATTTTTGGGTGGTTTGTGATCGCAGTAGCAGGTCGATCGACCGGGGTGAATCTCGGTTTTGATTTGTGGTACAGTCTCTGGCAGCCCGTATTTAATCCCGCCCTGGGAATTCTTATGGGCGGTGCTATTCTCAGCGGTATAATTAACCAAGTTTCTAAACGCCTCAATCCCAAGTAAAATTGATGTTTTGTTGGAGACGGTGATTGGCGATGCTACGATTGTTGGCGATCGAACTTGTGGGATGCGTCAGAGATGAGGCACTCCATTAGGTCGATGAAGCTGGAAAATACATAAGTAGTGAAAAGCTCCCTGAATGAGCGAGCTCTTATGAAAGCCATCACAAAAGTTATGATAGCTTTACATTCTGTTACAGAGTAAGGTTTATTTTCGCCTACATATTTACGTCGAAAATCAGGATTGGACGATCGGGATCTAAAAATATCAACTCATGTTCTGAAGAACAAAAGTCGGGTCTTAATTATGGGAGAACAAAAATGTATCGGTATCCTCACTAGCGGGGGTGACTGTGCAGGCTTAAACGCAGTTATTCGAGCCGTTGTCTACCGCGCAACGGGAACTTACAATTGGAAAGTCATGGGGATTCGTCAAGCCACCAACGGATTGATGAGTCGTCCCCCTCAAGCAATTCCGTTGGATATTGAGAAAGTAGACTCGTGGCTCACCATTGGCGGTACGATGCTAGGCACGACAAATAAGGGCGACCCTTTTGCTTTCCCAATGCCTGACGGCACTCTACGCGATCGTTCTGAGGACATTATCGAAGGCTATCACCAACTAGGTCTGGATGCCTTAATTGGCATTGGTGGCGATGGCAGTCTTGCCATTCTCAGGAAGATTGCTCAACAAGGTAATTTGAATTTAGTTGCTATTCCTAAAACTATTGATAATGATGTTGGCATTACCGAGCGTTCCATCGGTTTTGATACTGCTGTCAATATTGCCACTGAAGCACTCGATCGCTTGCATTTTACTGCGGCAAGTCACAGTCGTGTCATGATTGTTGAAGTCATGGGACGCGACGCTGGACATATTGCGATCAGTGCCGGAATTTCGGGAGGAGCTGATATAATTCTGATTCCAGAAATCCCTTACACAATTTCCAAAATCTGTGCCCAAATCCAAGAACGCCAAGACCGGGGAAAAAACTACTGTTTAATTATAGTAGCGGAGGCAGTTCGCACTGAAGAAGGCGAGTTAGTAATGCACACAAATCGCTTAAGTCAAAGTCGATTAGGCGGAATAGGTCAGTATTTAGCTGATACAATTTCTGAGTGCAGCGGTGCAGAAACTCGCGTCACTGTTTTGGGACATATTCAACGCGGAGGAACTCCTTCATCGTTAGAAAGATTAGTTGCTTCTGCTTTTGGCATCGCAGCAGTTGATTTAATTGCCGAAGAGAAATACGACTGCATGGTATCTTGGCAAAAGCGGGAAGTTGTGAGCGTTCCTCTGGAAGATGCGATCGCCAAATACAGACCTGTAGACTTCGATGGTACTCTGGTTAAAACGGCTCGCGGTTTAGGGATTTGTCTGGGGGACTAAACAATTACCCGTCCGATTTCTCAAAGGTTTAGTTGGGGACGCACTCAGAACCACGAAACCGGGTTTTTCAACGGAGAATGAGGGTTTTAAGCCAGTGTATTGTCGTAAAAAAACCAAGCTGATGACCGTCCGTGCTTCCAGGACTAAGATTAACTTGGAAGCAGTGACGTTTCAACTATTTAGTGTAACTTGCAATCAGTTCCGAGCTAGTATCGACCCAGAGTGCGATCGCACTCGGAACTACAAAATACCGCAACAAGTGGAAAGGTGAGAAATTGACACCATTTACTACACAAATTAGAGTACGCCATTACGAAATGGACGCCCTCGGTCATGTCAATAATGCTGTCTACCAGCATTATTTAGAACACGCTGCAATCGAACATTTAGAACACTTGGGATTTACCCTCGATCGCTACCGGGAACTGGGCGGCGTCTTTGTAATGCGGCGGATAGAGATTGACTATTTGCGATCGGCCGCTGCGGGCGATCGATTGGAGATATCCACTTGGATCGAACAAATGCGCGGCCCGCGGGCTGTTCGCCGCTACGAAATTCGCTTAGCTGGAAGTGACGAAATCTTGTTAAAAGCAGAGGCGCTTTGGGTGTGGGTTGAAGTTACCACCATGCGCCCGCGAGCAATTCCCAAACAAATAATTGATATTTTTGAATCACAATCTCAAGCATTACCAACCTAGAGAAAAAATCAACTATTATATTTGCAAAATCCTGTAAAAATCTATTGGTTTGTAGTGAGGACTTCAGTCCCCTATTCCCCGTTTGTAGAAGTGCAAAAAGTTGATTGTTGCCGGGGCCGCAAATCCCGATCGCAAAAAGTCGGCTCGCCCGCCTGCCAGTTTGGATGCCACAGAGGTACGATGGAATAGAGGGAGGGAGGCCAAGCCCGGTAAGGTTAAGCTTGGCGACAATACCCACAGGAAGGGAAAAATGACACTTAACTTGCGGCGACCGATTTTGATAGGCGGAATAGGACTTTCAGCAGCGCTGTGGCTGCTGGAAACTCTACAGCATTCGGGTTCAGAAATGGGCGAAACGGCACTCATCGGCTTGGCGGCTGCCGGTGCGGGGTATTGGTGGTGGAAGCAACAATCCCCCAAACTGGAACTCGCACTCCCCCAACCCTTGGCCAACAGGGAAGCAGCCGAAAAAGCGATCGCGACTTCCGAAGCGGCAATTAAATTGCTGGCTTCAGAAGCTCCAAACTCTGCTGATCCTGCTAATCTAACAGCACAGCTCGATCGGCTCAGAGCCGAATTAGATAGACAAGATTTACGGATTACCGTAACAGGCGGCAAAGCTGTCGGCAAAACTGCCTTAATTCAAGTTTTAAATTCTAATTGGGTCTCTCAACACTCGCAAAAGCTTAGTTTACAAGAAACAGCAGCGCTGTTTGCTAATACAAATGCCGATGCCAAAATCAACGGTGATTTAGTGCTGTTTGTGACAGCGGGCGACATCACAGATTCCGAATTTAAAACATTATCTCAGCTAGCTTCTGCAGGTCAGCGCGTGCTGCTAGTCTGGAACAAACAAGACCAATATTTGCCAGAACAGCAGTCGCAGGTTTTGCACTCTTTGCAGCAGAAAATGCAAGGAATATTGGGAACAGAAGAGATAATTGCGATCGCAGCTTCTCCCAATTCTATTAAAGTGCGCCAGCACCAAGCGGACGGCACATTTAAAGAACGCATCGAAAATCAAGTCTCTCAACTCGACGGGCTGACGGAAAGATTGACTAAAATCTTAACTGAAGAACGGCAACAGTTGGTCTGGGCGAGTGCAGTGCGCGAGGCTGCAAGTATCAAGCTAGAGGCGAAAACCTTATTAAATGCAGTCAGGCGCGATCGGGCACTTCCCATTATCGAACAATATCAGTACATCGCCGCCGCCGCCGTCTTTACTAACCCGGTTCCCGCTTTAGACTTGCTAGCAACAACCGCCATCAGCACCCAACTCGTAATCGACCTCGGCGCTATATACCAGCAACAGTTTTCCTTAGACCAAGCTAAGACAGTAGCGGGTACTTTAGCTAATCAAATGTTTAAATTGGGATTAGTAGAACTGTCTACCCAAACTATTACTGGACTGCTGAAAAGCAATGCCGTTACCTATGTAGCAGGAGGCGCGGTGCAGGGAATTAGTGCAGCATATTTTACCAGAATAGCAGGACTGAGTTTAATTGAATATTTCCAAAGTCAAGAACTGGAAAATGCTCCAAAAGGCATTTTCAATCTCGAACAGTTGACTAAAACTTTGCAAGCAGTATTTACGCAAAATCAGCAAGTTTCCTTCTTGCAATCTTTCGTCAACCAAGTGGCGAGTCGCCTTTCATCTCAGGTATCTGGGCCCGAAACCGTTAAGTCGGCGGCCAATTAAGTAAAATAAAGGAACAGGCTTTTCGGCCTGTTCCACAAGACAGTTTTTCTGTTGTGGAACAGGCCTCTTGCTTGTTCCCTAGCAGAAGCAGGCAACCAGTTAATATTTTCCTTCTTCCTTCTGCCTTCTGTTATATAATCAAATAAAGTTTGCACGATGATACAAACTCAACCCAAAATACTAAACTTTGAAGAATTTCTAGAAGACAAAGCCGAGAACAGATGCTACGAACTTCACGACGGGGTAATGGTTGAAATGCAGCCAACAGGAGAACACGAAGATATCACAGCATACCTTGTTCAAGAATTTACGCTGCTCTACACCCAACTGCAACTTCCATACCGCATTCCCTCGAAAGCGCTAGTTAAGCCCCCAGCTAAAGATACAGGATATATTCCTGATGTTTTGCTATTAAACCGTCAGGCTTTAGCGTCGGAACCCTTATGGTTGAAGTCAGCAACACTCACCCAAGGAACATCTATCCCGCTACTTGTTGAAGTTGTCAGTACCAACTGGCGCGACGATTATCTCAAAAAGTTAGCAGATTACGAATTGATGGGAATCCTCGAATATTGGATTGCGGATTATGCTGCATTCGGCGGAATACGTCATATTGGCGACCCCAAAGAACCCACGCTTTCGGTTTGTCAGCTCGTGGACGGAGAGTATAGGATTAGACAGTTCAGAGGGAGCGATCGCATTATTTCACCTACATTTCCCAATATGGAGCTGAACGTCGATCAAATTTTCCGAGGCGGAGCCTAGTGTTAGGGAAAAGAACAGGCAAGATGGCTGTTCCACAAAAATTTTTTGTTATTGTGGAACGGGCGGGATATCCCGTTCAATATTTTTTGGAAAACTCAAAACTAAAAAATTATAAATTTATGAAAAATTGTATTAAAATAAGAAATAGGATTTATAATTCGACGATCAATTATACCTGCTTAAAAAAGCCGAGCGCCAATGGCTGACAATTCCCTTCAAGAAAATCGCTTATCTCTTGCCCGCGCCAGTTTGCGCGAAGCCCTGGCGCGCTATTCCCACCTGCGCCAAGGGAAAAAAAACTCGAATAATACAGAATTAGAAGCGGCGCTGCAATATCAGCTAGATATCTTAACTTCCACCTCAGAAAAACTAGACCACAACATAATCCGCATTGCTACTTTCGGCCTAGTCAGCCGCGGCAAGTCAGCCGTATTAAACGCGCTTTTAGGTCACAAAATTCTGCAAACAGGCCCTCTCAACGGCGTGACTCAGTGGCCGCGTTCCGTGCGCTGGAGTGTGCCTTTATCCTTTCTTGACAGCGAGGAATCCCCCCAATCCCCCCTTGGCAAAGGGGGGAAAGGAGGAGTGCAAGTAGAATTAATCGATACTCCCGGACTTGATGAAGTTGGCGGCGAAGTGCGCGGCGAAATGGCGAAACAAGTAACTCGCCAAGCTGACTTAATTTTGTTTGTCGTTGCAGGGGATATCACCCGAACTGAATATCAAGCACTGTGCGAATTGCAAACAGCTCAAAAACCAGTAATTTTAGTTTTTAATAAAATTGACCTTTATCCAGAATTAGACAGAAAAGCTATTTACCAAAGTTTGCAAGCGCTGGGAAATTCAGAAGAGTTAGCAGCGGCTGCGGTAACAGAGCAAACAGATAGCGAAAATTTGTCCGATCGCCCAAACAACCCATCTGATCAATCTACTGCAAAATCACCGCCTAAAATTGCCAAATCTTTAGAAATAGTCATGGTAGCCGCCGAACCCGCGCCGGTGCAAGTGCGAGTGGAATGGTCCGACGGAAGAGTAACTAACGAATGGGAGTCGCCACCCCCGCAGATAGACGAACTCAAACATAAAATTCTCACAATTCTTAACAGAGAAGGTCGATCGCTCCTCGCTCTAAATGCGTTAGTTGAAGCTAGAGATGCCGAAGCCAATATTGCCCGTCACGTTCTCAAATTGCGACAAACAGAAGCCGAAGATTTAATCTGGCAATTTGCCAAATATAAAGCTTTGGCTGTCGGTTTAAATCCAGTGGCATTCTTGGATGTAATGGGAGCAAGTGTCGCAGATTTAGCCTTAATTCGCTCTTTATCCAGACTTTACGGCTTACCCATGACTGGTTACGAAGCCGGGAAACTTTGGCAGACTATTTTCTCCAGCGCTGGCGGCGTACTTTTGGGAGAATTGGGTAGCAGTTTTCTGTTGGGATTTGGCAAAAGTGCAGCCGCAGCGGCCCCGCACATCGGCTTTTCTACTTTTGCCGGAGTCGCTGTCACTCAAGCTAGTTTAGCAGCTTACGGAACCTACGCTGTCGGTCGTGCCGCCCAAGTTTATTTAGAAAAAGGCTGCACCTGGGGCCCCCTGGGACAAGATACGGTAATTCAAGAAATTCTCGCCACCATCGAGCGTAATACAATTATCGATCGCTTGCAGCAAGAGTTTAAAATTGGCAATTAAAAATTGCCCTAGTAGTTGAGTAGGGTACGTCAGCAGAGGGTTATTTCTTAATAATCGAAGATCTAGGATCTGACGCACCCTACTGCTTGTAATCTTATAGAACCCATTTGGGATATTTCGTAACAAGCTAAGATCACTGGAGTCTAGAATCACAGAAATAAAAGTCACACTCCAGCAGCTTAACCGACTCATAGGGGGAACTTATCGAACTCTTACTCTCACAAAAGAATAAAACTACACCTCCTCGTTGGAGTAAAAAGCCAATCTTGGATGGGAGCTTTTATCAGCTCAAAAACGGCTGTAATTGTTGTGATTTTCCCAAAGACTTGCCTCCCTATTCAACCGTCTTCTGGAATTCAATGCCAGTCTTGAATCCAAAGGGTTTTGTGATTACAAATGCACCAAGGGCATCTAGAGGCAAGGAAAATCAAGCCTTTTAGCCACTATTTCCGTTTTCATTCTGATCTGGGTTCTATGCCCGTAAGTTTCTGTACGACTGCTCATTTACCTCCGATTTCAGTGGTAAGTGAAATGATCCAGACTATTTTAACTCCTTTGCAATAGCCCGAAAAAGTGCTATCACCTCATCATCATCTTTAGGTTTTGTTAAGTCAGAACTTGTTTTTACAATCACCAGATTTTCCTTCGGATTAATATAGATATACTGCCCCCAAACACCTACAGCACTGTAGTCTCCATTAGAATCTGTAGGAATCCACCATTGGTATTGATATCCCCATTTACCATATTCCTCCGCTGTAGATCCAACTTGCAGATAGGGACTATCTGGGGCAACAGACTTTTTAACCCAGGCTTGGGGGATGATTTGTTTTCCGTTAAAGTAGCCCTCGTGGAGGTAGAGTAGCCCAAACTTGGCGTAATCGCGCAAGGTCGCATTCAAGCAGCAAAATGTCAGTTCTGTATGGTGATTATCTGTCAACCATAAAGCATCTGATTCAGCACCTAGCGGTTGCCATAGTTTGGTTTGAAAATATGACGAAATACTCTGTCCAGTTACTCGCTCAAGAAGCAAACCCAATACCTGTGTGTCTAAACTGATGTAGTTAAATCTCTTTCCCGATGGATAATCTGATGGAAAGTTGAGAACAACTTTTTTAATTGGCTGCATATAGAGAAAAAGCTGGGGAAGTAAATTGTTTATATCAGAGGATTCATCGTCATAGTTTTCGCTAAATTTCACTCCAGAAGACATTTGAAGAATATGTTTAATAGGAACGTTGCGATAGCCTGATTCTGCTAGTTCTGGAATATATTTTGTGATTGAGTCATTGATACTATCGATGTATCCATCCGCGATCGCAATTCCCACTAATGCTGATGTAAATGATTTTGCCATCGACCAAGAAGTATTCTTATATAAAGCACTATTCCCTTGAAAATACTTTTCATAAACAATGGTGCCGTCCTTTACCACTAAAATACCAGTGGTCTCTGTCTTTTTCAGCAGTTCAGACATTTGATAATATTGGCCTTCAAACTTATAAGAAACATCTAAAAGATGCAGATTTTCTTTGAAATGATATGGGTTATTAGAAGAGTAAATTTGTTTGCTTGGAAAAATTTTTCCCATGTTGCGAAAGTTGGCTGCTCGCTTGTTAGGGTCAAACAAAGATAGCTTGGGAGAAAAATAGAGTTGCCAAACAGAAAATAAAGAAACACATACTATACTGATCGAAGCCACTGTCAAAATTAATAACTTATTCTGATTGGTTAACATATGATTAAATTTAAGTATAACAATGAGGAATAAAGGCGGGCTGGGTCTCATAATATTGTCGCTCTTTTGCAAACTTTAAAAAGAGCGTAAAGCTCTAGCAAAAGCTGAAAGCGAAAATGAATTAACAGCTCGATCGTATTTTCTTTCCTGATTCACATTTACTGCTTGAGCAGTCACAGAGAAAATAATGAAGAATACAATTACTGCCGGACAGAGCCGAGTCAGAAAAAATCTCATTACTATCTCCTTACCCATGACGTGTTCTCTATTGGCAATCCAAGAATAATATTAGAATGCCAAAAGGAATGATGAATAGTAGTTTTTTTTGATCTAGATCAAATTTGATCTAGATCAAATTTCAAGCTATTCCATTCAATTAGGCTTGCCATGGTTGCGTTGATGCCTTCTGCGCCTCTTACGGAGATTGCTGAGAGTTTCTTGTCGGATTCCTAAGTAAGAAGCAATATGACCAAGATTAACCCTGTCTTCAATGTCTGGATATTTCTGTAGTAATTGCTCGTAGCGCTCATATGCTGTCAAAGAAAGGAAAGATATCAACCGGTCTTGAACATCAATATAGTAGCGTTCAATAAAGACGCGGCTCAGATTTTGCCAGATCGGATCTTTACTGTAGAGATATTGGAGACTCTCGTAGGTTATCGAGAGGAATTTACAATCTGAGCTCAGAATAATACTTTCTAGACTGGGTTGGCGATAGGTAAAACTGAGGTGTGAATTTACAATATCGCCCTCAAACCCAAACCAAGGTATAACTTCTTTCCAATTATCATAGTGGACTGCTCTAACTACTCCTTCCAAAATGAAATGAAGATGGTTGCAAATCTGACCCCGTTCTAGCAATAAAGAGCCTTGAGGCAAATCGAGGAGGTATGTAACTCTACGAAGTTCTTCCCGTTGCTGTGGAGATAGAGGTATGATCTGATTGAATGTCTGGAAAAGTTGCTCATGCATTCCTTATTAACCCTTTGTAAAAAACCTAATAATTTTTAACTAATTAGCGGCTTAACGGCTAAATTGAGCGGCAAGCGATCGCTACTAATACTTTTGTCAAAAAACAATGCAACTGTAGGTAAGCTCCAAACCACGATCTTCATCACTGATTCCCAATTCTTTAATCGAAAATCGAAAATCGTCTTACCGTCTCGCGATTCTCACACCTTCCCTGAAATGCGCGATAGTCGCAATTACCGCTATAGAAAAGTAAAATATTCTAATCAGCCAAAAACAAACCCGCATTGACCAAGAAACAATAGTCGGAGCAATACCTGTGAACTGTACAAATCTGGAATTAACTTTTTTTTCAAAGCTGTCAAGGTCTTTCATCTCCGATTGTTTCGTCGGAATAACGGGAAACTGACCAGTATATACGTAATAACCGATAAAACCAGGCAATCCTACTTTTCTATTCAAAAATGAGTTAGTTAAGGTTGCAGTTTGCGGAGGCGATAATTTATCCGATTCTTCCACTTTTTCGAGCCAAGAATTATATCGAATGGCTGGCGTAATCATGAAAACTAAGGGAACTATAACTATCAACAAAGCAGCACTAATTTTGCGACCGTATTGAGGGTGTAGAAGCCTTGTCGCCACACCCACTCCCATACCGATAAATGCAAATATCAATATATTTAACAGTTCAATAATTTCGATGCCCCTCAACAAATCACCGATAATCAGAATTGTATATAATAATTTGTCAGCTAGTAGCAAAGCTGCCCACTTGATCAGCATTGAAACGCCTATAATAGTAGCTACAATCGCCACATACCCGATGGCACCTAGAACGTACAGGAAAATGGAACCGGCTTGTTTGAATGATTGCATGGAATTATTCACTCTTGTGAAAGTTTAGGAGTCTGATTGACAAAATTTTTGAAAATTTAGAGCAATCTGAAGTTCCAAATTTGATTTTTTAAATTGATTAGTTTGACATCTTGAAATCAAGCTAAAATCTACAATCTACAATCGATCGACAAGTTCTCGCGCCGCCGCTTTGGTGACTTGTGCGATCCGTTCTTTCACAACATCCTCTTCGATCGCCCTCTGGTCTGTTTCTTGTTCGCGATCGATCCCCAACCATAAAAGATACTCGATATTACCGGCCGGGCCAAGTAAAGGCGACCACGTTAAGCCGCGTTGCTGCCATCCTAAAGCTGTGGCTGCCTTCCACACTTGAAAAATCGCATCAGCTTGAGTTGCTGAGTCTCGCACTACGCCTTTTTTCCCGACTCTCTCCCGCCCTACCTCAAACTGCGGCTTTACCAGCAACACGGCTTCTCGCGGTGGTGCCAACAATTCCCACAGCGCCGGTAAAATCTTATCCAGGGAAATAAACGACACATCTACTACCGCCAAATCTGCTCGCTCAGAGTCGCCGTAAAGCTCAGCAGCAGTCATGTACCGCAAATTGGTGCGTTCTTTCAAAATTACCCTCGGATCATTCCTCAAGCCCCAATCTGCTTGACCGTAGCCAACATCTATGCCGTAGACTAAGGCCGCGCCGGCTTGCAGCAAACAGTCGGTAAAACCGCCTGTGGAAATGCCGCCGTCGAGACAAATTCTGCCTGCAACGGGAATCGCAAAAACTTCTAAAGCTTTGGCTAATTTGTCACCGCCTCTGGAAACATAGCGCGATCGCTCTTTTATCTGAATTTTTGCTGCAATGTCAACCTCAGTACCCGGTTTGTCAACTACCTGCTGGTTGATAGAGACTTTTCCAGTCCGAATCAATGCCTGAGCTTGCTGTCTGGAACTGCACAAATCTAGGCTGACCAATAAAGTGTCTAGTCGCTGTTTAGCCAAGGTTTTTAATCTGTACGGATAGGGTTAAGAACAGTACCAGATTAGCACTTACGCACAAGCCCCACTGCTAATTTTTGGCGATTATTTTGGTTTGGCGATTGTCGCGGGGCGATCGCCCCCAGCTTACATGATGTGACTGAGATCGCTCTGAGTGTGTAGTTTTATCACAGATAAACATTCATAGAATCACACAATAATTTTTGTTACTAGCGGATGATTTATATGCAGCTAAAAGCGCTACAAATACCATCAGGGCGAGCGACCATGAAAACAATGAACTTTCCTATCAGAAATCCCGGCAATTGTCAAGAAAATCCCCTCGCATTCGTCAGCGGTGACATCATCCACATTCTTTACCCCAATGGCGAAGTAGAAGCAACAACCGTCGCACAAGTGGATCTGGGTCAAACTAAAAATCCCCTGGACAAGTGCCTCGTCTGGGGATGTGTTGACGATTTTTAGCACCAGTTTCAAACAAGAATGCAATTGTAGGGGAGCTCCAAACCCTTAATTCATCAGTCATTCCCAATTATTTAAATTTTTAATCTATTATTTTTAATCTATTATTTTTAATCTGAAATCTTTAATCTAAAATTGTATAACCCATAAAAAAAGATCGCTTGGAGGCGGTGAGGCCAAAAAAAGCGATCGATCCAACTGCTGCTAACTGCCAGCCACAAGTGCAATTTGCTGCTAAAAGAATTAGCAAATTGACTTAAATATCTTGTTCGCTCAATTCGCGAATCATGTAATCAAAAGGCTGATCCAAAAAAGGCCCCACAGACAAGCCAGCAGCTTCCACCTGAGCCTTAACCATCTCCTTCATAATGCTAATCCCCATCACCGTCGGGCCAATGGGAACGCTGAGAGAATTGTAAGTTTCTCGCAAACCTTGCAGCACGCGCTCGTCGAGCACGTCGGTACTTCCAGCCACCAGGGCGTAAGTAGCATAGCGCAAGTAGTAGTCCATATCCCGCAGACAAGCCGCGTAGCGACGAGTCGTGTAGGCATTTCCACCGGGACGGATCAGTTCTGGCTGTTCAGCAAATAGCTGGATACCAGCTTGCTTAACAATTGCCGCAGCATTGCTGTTAATCGCAGCCGCCGCCTGTACCCGTGCCGTGCCCGTTGCAAAATAAGATTTCAACCGATCGATACCATCTCGGTCTAAATACCTACCAGCAACATCATAATTTTCAATCAGGCTCGTCACTGCATCGCGCATAAGTTTCTCTCCCAAAAATCTTTATCAATACTTTGCTATCTGAGACAGACCGCCTATTGTAGACTACTACAAATCGGCGTTTGATTAAGATTTGAGATAGGATTTTCACGAAGGGTAGTCTATCCGTGGCAAACTGTCGTAAAATTCAGCCGTTTGCCTTGTATCTTCAGTCGAAAAATCCACAGGGCAAGAATTTCAAACTGCCCGGCCGCACTGGGCCCCTATTTCAGAATTTTGTAGCCCTAGATACAAAATAGTGGATACTGAAGGCCTACGATCGCCCAAACAGTCTGAAATCGGCCGATCGCCAAGAAACAACCAATATCAGGAGTAAGTCATGTTCCAGACACCCCAAGAAGCCTTAAACTACATAAAAGAAAATAAGATCCAGATCGTTGACCTCAAATTCATCGATATGCCGGGGATCTGGCAACACCTTTCCCTGTACCACGACCAAATCGACGAAACTGCATTCACAGACGGCGTACCCTTCGACGGTTCCAGCATTAGGGGCTGGAAAGCCATCAACGAATCAGACATGACGATGGTCATCGATCCGACCACCGCTTGGATGGACCCGTTCATGGCAGAACCTACCATCAGCTTCATTTGCAGCATCAAAGAACCTCGCACCGGCCAACCGTACAGTCGCTGTCCGCGCACCATTGCCCAAAAAGCCATAGACTACTTGCTTTCCACCGGTCTTGGCGATACAGCATTCTTTGGCCCGGAAGCAGAATTCTTTATTTTTGACGACGTTCGCTTCGACCAAACCCAAAATTCCGGCTACTATTACGTAGATTCGATCGAAGGTCGCTGGAATTCCGGCAAAGAAGAAGCAGGCGGCAACCTCGGCTACAAACCGCGTTACAAAGAAGGTTATTTCCCAGTAGCACCAACCGATACCTCACAAGACATGAGAACGGAAATGCTGCTGACAATGGCAAAATGCGGCGTACCAATCGAAAAGCACCACCACGAAGTCGCCACCGGCGGTCAATGCGAACTCGGCTTCCGCTTTGACACTTTGGTAAAAGCCGCCGACTACTTGCTGACTTACAAATACGTAATCAAAAACGTCGGCAAAAAATACGGCAAAACCATCACCTTCATGCCCAAACCGCTATTTAACGATAACGGTTCCGGGATGCACGTTCACCAGTCGATTTGGAAAGACGGCCAACCTTTATTTGCAGGCGATCAATATGCTGGTTTCAGTCAAATGGGACTGCATTACATTGGTGGCATTCTCAAACACGCACCGGCACTTTTGGCACTCACCAATCCCACCACCAATTCCTACAAGCGTTTAGTTCCAGGCTTTGAAGCGCCTGTAAACTTAGCTTACTCTCAAGGAAATCGATCGGCATCAGTGCGGATTCCGTTGTCGGGAACCAACCCCAAAGCCAAGCGGTTAGAATTCCGCTGTCCCGATGCTACATCCAACCCCTATTTAGCATTTGCAGCCATGCTGTGCGCCGGCATTGACGGCATCAAGAATCAAATCGATCCGGGCGAACCTTTGGACGTGGATATCTACGACCTTTCCCCTGAAGAATTGAGCAAAATTCCTTCGACTCCCGGTTCCTTGGAAGGCGCTTTAGAAGCTTTAGAAAAAGACCACAGTTTCTTAACTGAAACCGGCGTATTTACCGAAGACTTCATCCAAACTTGGATTTCCTACAAACTCGACAATGAAGTCAACCCGATGCGGCTGCGTCCTCACCCCTACGAGTTTGCTCTCTACTACGACTGTTAGAAAATTAAAAATTAAAAATTAAAAGTTAAAACTGGTAATTATACCATTTTTAACCTGTGATTTTTAATTAATAAGAACGCCGCCCTTAAAAGCGGCGTTTTTTTGAAGTTTAGAACTTCTGGATCAACGCCCAGACTCTCCCGTTACCCGACACTATCTGGGCAACGCTGTTAGTAGTAGGGCCCATTGTAGCCTCAGAGACATCCTCTACAGCCCATTTATTTGCTTTCTCATCAACAATAAACAAATCGTCAGCGGTAGTGCCTTCCTGAACCCGATATATCTTATTCAAAATGAAACGCTGTCGCGCCTCAGCTTTTGGTATGCCCGTAACTTCATCAGGATCGATAGAGAGGGCACTGCCTTCTTTTAATGTACCTTTCGAGTTGCTTAAATTGCGATCGTCCCTTTGAGCAACCCGCACGCCGTGAAGCTGCAAACGAGGCTCAATCTCAGAGATATTTGAGATAGCAGCTACGGCCCCACTTTTTCCCCAACCGAGAACCGCTGCACTAACAGTCAAAATTAGCAAAAACTTGAAAGGATTCACTGTATTTATGCTCCTTCTTTTGTGAGATTCTGCACTCATTCTAAATTAGCAATTAGCAATTAACAATGACCAAACGATGTCCGATATTTTTGTGATGATCCGCAATCAGAGTAACGTCGCCATGACTTCAGTTGACGGCATTGCGTTTGTCACTTTACTGACTCAAGAAGGACGAGTGCTGGCAGAGGAGACAGTTGACCTGTTTGAAGCTGATGTGAATTTTGATAACCTGAAGCCGGGAAAATATACTGTAGTTGTCAGGCACGAAGGCGTTGAACCTCGATCGGCAACCTGTAGTGTTACAATCACCGATGAAGATAAAGTAATCATGCTGACATTTGTTTACTTGGAGCTAGAACGGGTGCTGCTCCGCATTCAAACTTCAACCGAAGAAAGACTATGACCGTGAAAGTTACTCCGCCAAATTCAATTAAAATGTTTCGTTATCGAGTACATTTCTTGGCAAAAGACCTCTGGAGGGAAAAAAACCCGGTTTGTCGGATGAATCTGGCTTTACAGTTAGCTGATGTGGCGACAACTCTGGCTAGATTAGAAGTAGAAGAGGCGCGAAAATTTCAACAAGAGTCTGCTAGTGTTGAGGCTTCAGACTCGACGGAACCTGAAGAGTTTTGAGTGCGTGAGATTGCTTTCTGCGATCCGCGCCACCCTTGCGTGATAGCAGTTTAAAAAAATAATCTAACTGTAGAAAAGCTCCCAACCCTGATAGTCATCACTCATTTTTAATCTAAAGTCTAAAATCTAAAATGGTATGGCTCGCAACTCAAAACTATTGTCATTTGTTGAGCTAGTAAAAAAATTGTCTGTATAAAATTGAATCTCCGTGCTAAACAATAACTTTCTGCCTTGCGAGGTAATTGGTTGTCGAAAAAACTGCGTTACACTTATACAAGTATCTTTACAAAACAACATAAAAGCATGACTGTTGCCTATCCCCGCAAGCTTCGCAACGCTATGGGAGCGCGCGAAATTTTAGCTAATGTAGTGCGCGATCGCGAAATTCACTTGATCACCCTCAATCGCTATCGGTTTAGCGAACAGCGCAGTTGCAAAGACCTCACCGACTTGATCGAACGGCTAGACGGCGAACCGGCCGAACTCGTGCGCGACCTCTCCCGGCACATTTCCGACGAAGCGCGACACGCTATGTGGCTTACCGACTTGCTGGTAGACTTGGGCCAAAATGTGGGAACGCCGCCGGGAGTCTCCTACATTGACGAATTTGAGCGCCTGCTGGACAAAGAGCAATACCGCAACCTCGAGGACGGTATAATTGCAGCCTTAGTTGCAATCAATGTCACCGAAAAGCGGGGCTGCGAATACTTCTCAGCGCACATCCACGCCCTCAAACAGGCTCCCCAAACCGCAGAAAACGTCAAAATCCGCGAAACCATCGAAAAGATTTTTCCAGAAGAAGCTGGTCACGTCCGCTGGGGCAACCGCTGGCTGGCCCAAATCGCCGACAAAAGCCCGGAACACCGCCAGAAGGTGGAACAGGCAAAGCGCAAGTATGTGGCGATCGAACAAGCAGCTTTTGAATCGGGAATGGATATCATGTTGGGGGCAGAACTCCGCCGCGTCACCCGCCTAGTAGATATAGCCAACACCATGCCGATGTGGGAACGCCCGCAATACCTGATGGAACGCTTGCCCGCAACCCTGCTAGCCCCCGACCTGCAAATGACCAGAGTAGATGTAGCTCAGCGCGCCTGGAACCGCGACCCGCAGGCATTTATGGAGAAATTAGTCCCCATGTTCCTCAACGGCTTGAATACCATTGAGAAGAAGCCGGCGACTAAGCCCAAGGCTTAAAAACGATCGCGAACCTGGTTGAAACCGCTTTGCAAGTCAAACTTGCGTCTGCCTCCGCAAACAAGCGAGATATACTGGTTCCCCGGCTATGCCTGGGAACCAGTTATTTAAAGTCATAATTTGTACTCGTTACGAGGCAGAGCCTGGTAACGCCGATCCAGATGCTCTGCCTCAAGTTTTCGTAGTTAAGCAAAGCGGAGCCTCTGGACATCGGTTCCCAGGCAGAGCCTAGGAAGAAGTTACTCTGGACGGAGCTTTAAGATTTAAAATTTACAATCTGAAGAACATAGCAAGTAAACTGATTATTGGAATAGTTTTCCATCTAAATATAATTATGACTACCAGCGAGCCGAACATAGAAACAGCTTCCGCAGAAAGCCTATCGAGTGAAAGCGCGATCGCCTCCGAGCAGGTCGAAAAAGCCACAGCCGTCACCTATGCAGAAGAAATTGAAACTGTCATCGCCAGCATGGCTGTAGACCAAAAAGTGATGGTCGGTCAAAATGAAGCTGGCGGACATCTTTGGAAGTTTAAGTACGGCAGTGTTGAAGTGTTCGTGCAACTCACCGGCGAAACCGAAGAGGATACTTTGACTGTTTGGGCTTTTGTACTACAGTTGCCAGCGAAGAATGAAGCTCAATTAATGCGGAAACTTCTAGAAATGAATTGGCTGTCTACTTTGGAATCTCATTTTGCCATTGTTGACAATCAAGTTGCGGTAATATCGACTCGGACGATCGCCGAAATCTCGGCCGGGGAAATTTCTCGGGTTATTACTATTGTCGCCACGATCGCCGATGACAATGACGATATTCTGCAAGCAGAATTCGGTCAGTAGTGATTAGTTAACAGTTAACAGTCAACAACTAACAGTTAAAAGTTAACAGTTAACAGTTAACTAATATGCAGGCCCTGCGATCCAAGCAATCGTGATTCCCAGCCCCAAACCTACAAGCACTTGAAAAGGAGTGTGTCCCAGCAACTCTTTCAGGCGAGCCTCATTAAGGTTGTGATCTTCCTCAAAAAACTCGTCAATAATTTGGTTGAGGATGCGAGCTTGCTTGCCTGCTGCTTGGCGGACGCCTGCTGCGTCGTACATCACAATAATTGCAAAGATCGCAGCGATCGCAAAATCCGGGCTTTCCCATCCCATCGTTTGTCCGACTCCAGCAGCCAAAGCGCCCACAAAAGACGAGTGAGCGCTGGGCATTCCCCCCGTTGTTACCAAATACTGAAGATTAAACTTGCGATTTTTGACCAACTCGATCGGCAACTTCATGATCTGAGCCGCCAGACAAGCGAGCAAAGCAACCACGAGTACATGATTGTTGAATATGCCGCTGCAAATTTCCTGCATAGTGTTTAGTATTTCTAGTTACTGCGGCTGGTAATAAAATCGGCGATAGCCAGCAGCGGTAGAGCTTTGCTCCCAAACACTGCCAATTGAGCCTTAGCATCAGCAACAAGCTGCGAAGCTTGGCGCCGAGACTCCTCAATTCCCCACAAACTCGGATAAGTGACTTTCCCTGCTTGAACATCTTTGCCAGCAGTTTTGCCCAGTTCTTCTTGGGTAGCAGTAATATCCAGAATGTCGTCAATTATCTGGAAAGCCAGCCCAATATTTTGAGCGAAACGAGACAGCCGCTGCAAATCTGCAGCAGACGCCCCAGCCAGAATTGCCCCACAAACTACGCAGGCCTCTAACAGCGCGCCTGTTTTGTGAGCGTGAATGTAATTCAAAGTTTCCAGAGAAACATCTGTCTTTCCTTCCGATTCCAAATCAACCACCTGACCGCCTACCAATCCAGCAGCACCCGATGCCCGCGCTAAATGGGCGATCGTCTGCAACACCTGCTGGGGGGGTACGTTCTCAGTTTTAGTGGCGATAAATTCAAAAGCATAGGTCAGCAAACCATCGCCAGCCAAAATGGCGATATCTTCGCCGTAAACTTTGTGGTTCGTCAGTTTGCCGCGTCGGTAATCGTCATTGTCCATTGCCGGCAAATCGTCGTGAATCAGCGACATCGTGTGGATCATTTCCAAAGCGCAAGCTGTCGGAATTGCCATAGATGTAGTGCCGCCGGCCAGTTCGCAGCTAGCCAGACACAGGATCGGACGCAGGCGCTTGCCCCCCGCTAGCAGCGAGTAGCGCATTGCTTCGTAAATTTTCTCTGGGTAGATGACCGGGAGTGCATTGTCGAGAGCTACCTCGATCGCCTCTTTTCGATTGACTAGATAAGTAGATAAATCGAAAGAGGATTCCGGTTGGGACGAACCCATTTCTGTTGCCAATACCATCCCTTGCTCTCTTGTACTTAATATTTATATGGGATATTGTGAGCCGTTGGGGTCGCATCGTGCCGACTTTTACGGCAGTAGTTGCTCGAACTCCGAGCATCAATTAATCATTCTACGGGTGTTGTTGCACAGAAAATCTTTGAGTTTTGATAAGTTTGTCAAATTGCCAGTCAATCTCAAATTTACAATCTCAAATCTCAAATCCGCTGATTTGTCTGGCGACTTCCAAAAACCGCTGCACCGCCGCCGTTGGATCGCTGCGCCAAATTAGAGCGATCGCCACAATGCAGGTTGATTCTGGCAAAGATTTGTAAACAACCCCGTGGCGCTGGAAATTTTGCATCGACTCAGGGACGATCGCCACGCCCATCTCGGCAGCTACCAGACTCACAATGGTTTGCATTTGAATTGCTTCTTGAGCTGCGATCGGGCTAAAACCTGCTTGCTGACAAAGACTGACGATCGCATCGTACAATCCCGGAGCCTGGGAACGCGGAAATAAAATGAACTGTTCCGTGGAAAGTTCGCGTAATTCAACATTCGTGCGATCGGCCGCCGGATGCGTTTCTGGCAGTGCCACGATCAGCGGTTCTCGAAAAACGATTTCAGAATTTATCCCATCTTCCTCAACCGGAGGGCGCACGAAGCCGATATCAATTTGCCCGAACCGCAGCCGCTGCAACTGTTCGTTTGTCGTCAGTTCGTGCAGTTCCAGTTTGACGGCGGGACACCGAGTGCGAAACGCCTGCAAAATCGCTGGAACCACGTTGTGTGCTGCAGAACTCACAAAGCCGATCGTCAGTTGGCCGAGTTCGCCCCGACTGGTTTGTCGGCCGAGTTGAATTGCTCGATCGACTTGCAGCAGAATTTTCCCAGCCTCCTCGAAAAAAACCTGTCCCGCAGCCGTTAACTGCACCGTCCGCTTGGTTCGCTGAAACAGTTGAAACCCCAACTCTGCCTCTAAATGCTGGATTTGTTGACTCAGCGGTGGTTGGGCAATATGCAGTTTTTCGGCTGCGCGAGTGAAATTCAGTTCCTCTGCAACTGCAACGAAATAACGCAAATGCCGAAGTTCCATAAGTCCCAATGATTGATACTTTAAAAGTATAAGTTGTTAGTCAAACATATATTGGACATTAATGATGATATTTCATACAGTGATTAATAGGCGAAATTCAGAATCAAAAAATGGCAAATTTGGATATCAAAATTAGAGAAGCAGAGCTGGTAGATTTGGAACTAATTCTGGCTTTTATTTCGCAGAAATCAGAATTCGATGGAGTTCCACATCTTTTAGAAGCAACAGCAGACAAATTGAAGCAAACACTATTTGTCGAGTCTCCCCTAGTGCGAGTATTGTTGGCGGAAGTTGGCGACACAGCGGTAGGGTTTGCGATGTTTTATGCTTCCTATTCAAGTCTTTTGGCGCAGCCTTGTCTTTGGCTTGATGATTTATTTGTCCTAGCTCCTATGCGCGGTATGGGAGTCGGTACAGCACTGTCAAAGTCTTTGGCACGAATTGCTGAGTCCACAAATTGCGGGCGAATGGAATGGACTGTTAATACTGGCAATGCGCCGGGAATTGCTTTTTATCAAAAGCAGGGAGCGCGGATTTTGGAAAATATTAGGGTTTGCCGTATTGATGGAAGTGCGATCGCCCAACTCGCTAACAAATAATTTGATTGGTTTTGTGAAGAAGGTTTTTTGTTAACCGCAGAGAACACAGAGAACACAGAGAACACAGAGAAAGAGAAGACAGATTTAGGGTAGTTATCATGGCACAAAATTCTTGGAATCCCGCTCTTTATGAGGGAAATCATGCTTTTGTTTGGCGGTACGGTGAATCGCTTTTGGAGTTACTAGCTCCGAAGGCTGGTGAACAAATTCTGGATTTGGGCTGCGGGACGGGGCAGTTAACTGAAAAAATTGCTCAAAGTGGTGCTTTTGTGCAAGGTATTGATTCATCTTTGTCGATGATTTCCACGGCAAAAGTAAACTACCCTCACATCAACTTCGATGCAGCGGATGCGAGTAATTTTCAAGTAGAAGAGCCGTTAGATGCTGTGTTTTCTAATGCGGTTTTGCACTGGATTAAACAGCCGGATGCTGTGATTAATTGTGTGGAAAAAGCGCTGAAGCCGGGAGGGCGTTTTGTGGCTGAGTTTGGGGGTAAGGGGAACGTGGGGGCGATCGTCCGCGCACTTTTGAGTGTTTTGTCAGAAATTGGCTGTCAGGAGCCTGAAGCGCTTAATCCTTGGTATTTTCCGAGTATTGGCGAGTATGCTGGGCTTTTGGAAAAGCAGGGATTTGAGGTGGGTTATGCCGTTTTGTTCGCTCGCCCGACTCCCCTAGAAGGCGGCAGCGCGGGTATGGTAAATTGGATTGAGATGTTTGCTGGCGGGTTTTTGTCGGGGTTGTCTGATGATGTGCGATCGCAGGTAATTAACGCAGTTGAAGAACGTTTGCGGCCGACGCTGTACCGCGATGGTAATTGGAGTGCAGATTATCGCCGAATTCGCGTTGTTGCGGTCAAGCAGTAGGGTGCATCGCCACCCTTAAATCTGCAAATCCGATAGACAATATCACAGCGACGCACCCTACGGTAAAGTCAGGTGCGTCGCCACCCTTAGATATTCCAATAGGATCAAAAGTTTCAGCAGCGACGCACCCTACATTAGGTGTAGTTGTAGGGTGCGTGGCTTCCTGAAAACTTGATCGATTTTTCACCAGAATTTTCGACAGCGATGCACCCTACGTTAGGTGTATTTATAAGGACTAATTACTACTTAATACTGTAGGTCGAAACGGTATTTTCCAACAGCATAGCAACAGTCATCGGCCCGATTCCTCCCGGCACCGGCGTGATAAATTCCGCTACTGTTTTAACAGCATCAAAGTCCACATCTCCGGCCAAACGACTCGTACCGTCTGGATTGACAACGCGGTTAATACCGACATCAATTACTACTGATCCAGGTTTGACCATATTAGCTGTAATCATTTCTGTGCGGCCGACGGCGGCGATTAGAATATCGGCTTGGCTGGTAATCGATTCTAGGTTTTTCGTCCGCGAATGAGCTACAGTAACAGTACAATCAGCTTCTAATAGCATCAGCGCCATCGGTTTACCTACCAAAATACTCCGTCCCAAAACAACGGCATTTTTTCCTTTCAAATCAATCTGGTATTCCTGCAATAACCGCATCACTCCGGCGGGAGTACAACTTCGCAAACCTTCCTCCCCGCGCACGAGACGGCCTAAATTTACAGGGTGAAGTCCGTCAGCATCTTTGTCGGGGGCAATTTGGTACAGCAGCGAAATTGCATCTAAGTGCTCTGGTAGTGGTAATTGCACTAAAATGCCGTCTACTCGATCGTCCTCGTTGAGTGCCCCAATTGCAAGTTCTAGTTCGGCTTGAGTAGCGTTGGCTGGGTAATGCTGGCCGAAGGAAGCTATGCCAACTTTAGCGCAGGCTCGCTCTTTGTTGCGAACATAGGCTGCGCTAGCTGGGTTGTCGCCCACCATCAGCACCGCAAGTCCGGGAGGACGCCCCTTTTGGGGTTGTAGGGTGCGGACTCGATCGCTCAGCTCGGTTTGAATCTTTGTCGCTAAAGCTTTGCCATCTAGTATTTGAGCAGTTTTGGCATCCATTGTAGACTCTGGGTTAGGGGCTGACGATTTTAGATTTTAGCTTAATCCCCGCCAAGGACTACACTAGAGAAATTTCTTACTTGCGATCGATTCTTGGGATTCTGTTAAAGTAAGTCGTATCTCAAATCTCAACTCAGTTGACCAATGACTACTGCAATTAAGCAAGTTTGGGTTCAAAGATTCTGCACCGGCTCTTTATCGCTAATCCTCGCCAGCGGTTTTTTCAGTTGTGGCAATTTACCTCTGTCTCAACTTAATCTTGGCTTTAATGTTGCTAGCATTGGCGACGTTCAACAAAAGCGGCAAGTGGATGCTGAAGTTTATCTTCGGGGAAAGGTAGAAAATCGCGCTCCGTTTGTGGGGAATGCGGCTTATCAACTTGAGGATGGTACGGGCAGTATTTGGATTTTAACCAAGCAAGATTTGCCCCAGCTTGGGGATGAAGTGTTGCTGAAGGGAGAAGTCCGCTACAAGAGTATTACTCTGAAGGAATTGGCCGGAAAAGATTTAGGTGAAGTTTATGTTGAGGAAATGGAACAATTAAAGCGCACTCCAGCAGCTAATAAATAACAATACGAAGATGCTAATTTATTTCCATAAGTAAGTCTATTTCATAAAAATCAAAGGTTTATAGTTGTGATTGGGCTATTGGGAGCTGTTTATTTATCTTAAAAGTTCATTAATCATAATATTAGGGTCTGGGCGGGTTTACCTATATTTTTAGTTAATTTTACAGATGTTGGTGAACCCGCTTCTACAGCAATTTCTGCCTTCTCTCTTCTTTCTAACACATGACTAAAATTCACGTTGCGATCGCGATTTTGTACCAAGACGGCAAGTTTCTCTGTCAGTTGCGAGACGATATTCCTCATATCAGGTATCCCGGACATTGGGCTTTGTTTGGCGGACACTTGGAACCGGGAGAAACTGCCCAAGTGGCTGTATTGCGGGAATTGAAAGAAGAAATTAGTTATGCTCCTGCAAGTGTTTCTTTTTTCTGTTGTGATGTCGAAAAAGATGTGGTTCGCCACGTTTTTCATGCACAACTTAGTGCGGATGTCAACGATTTAGTTTTGCTTGAAGGTTGGGATATGAAGTTGTTGACACCGGAGCAGATTCGGGCGGGAAAATGCTTTTCTGAGCAGTCAGGAGATGTGCGACCTTTTGGCATTGCTCACCAGCGTATTTTATTGAATTTTATTGACTCGATGTGAGAAAAGTGCCACGCACCCTAGATGGGAGGGGTTTGAGCAAAGAGATATTCGTAAGGTGGACGGCAGAGCCGCGCACCCTACATTGCAGGGATTTTAACAGTTAAGAGCGAGCCGCAATCATTCCCGTTTGGCGCGCGTAGTCAAATAACCCTCCGGCATCTATTACCGGGCCTACTTCTCCTAAAGGTTTGAGTGAGAAAGTTCGATCGAGAGTGTGGTTGACAATTACCTCTGCTGTAAAGTCGATCGTCACTTCTTGGCCCGTTACAAACAAGTCGCAGAGTCGCTCGACTGATTCGATCGGGTACAATTCGCCAGTAGCCGAGCAATTGCGAAAGAAAATGCGTGCGTAAGACAAAGCTACCACCGCTGTGACGCCAGCGGCCCCCAGAGCTATCGGAGCGTGCTCCCGCGAAGAACCGCAGCCAAAATTTTCGCCCGCTATGATAATCGGATACCGGGTTTTCTGTTCACCGGATTCGATAAACTTACCGTAGCGATCGGGCAAGCCAATCATCGCGTAACTGCCTAGTTTCTCGTACTCGTCCGGCTTCGAGGGAACCAGGGTCAGGTATTCTGCCGGGATAATTTGATCTGTATCGATGTTGTCGTCTACAACAAAAATTTGACCGCTAATTACTTTACCCATAGTTTATTTCCTGTTAGCCTCGCTCGATGCTGTGGTGATAATTTTAAGTGGATCGGTATGCAAGATTTGCATCTGTTTATTTTAACCTGGCAGTGTCAGTGATAACCTGTATGAGTAAAAATTAGATCCGAGACTTTGGGTTAACAATTAACAATTGCTAAGCGTCAAGATAGTTTTATGGCAAATCCAATAGATGACATTGCTCGACAAGCTCGCGAGGGCTCGGTTGCATCGATTATTCAAATCCTTAATGACGAACTGGCACAGGTAGGGGTGAGGGCCAGAGCCGTGTTTGCAGACGGCGTGCTGCAACTGCTGTGCGAAGCTGCAACGCCCCAACTGCTCGAAGAGTCTAGTTTGGTCGATCGAGTCCGAGAAATTTTGGAACGCATTTCGCCCCACAATATTCGCCGAGTCAACATCAACAGCCGGCTTGTCCGAGAACACCAACTGCTGTGGCTGGAAGAAATTAGCCGCGATCCAGATAATCAACTTTTGTGGTCTCAAGAAATTAAACTCCGAAAGCCGAATTTGTTCAAGCGTTTAGCTCTGAGCAAGCATCACGAACGACAAGCTGTGGCAGGCAAGCGGGCTTTGCCGAGAATGGCTATACCTCGATCGATGCAGCAACCGCGGCAATTTCAGCGCGGTATCGTCGGCGGCATCAGCTTGACCGTGCTGTTGCTTGCAGCAGCAACTGCCATCTACAAAGGACTTAATTCCCAAGTGCCAAACAGCAAACAAGCCACCACCCAAGCCGTAGCAACTGCCCCTTCCTCGGAGGCAAAACCTGCTTTGAAAATTTCTAAGGAGACTGTTAATTCTGCTGTTGACTCTTTTGCCCAAGCAGTGCGAGTAGCCGAACAAGCAGCCACCCAGGGCAAAACCGCTCAATCTCGCCAGGATTGGTTAGTCGTAGCTGCTAAGTGGCAGCAAGCTTCCGATTTGATGGCCGCCGTGCCTTCCAAGCATCCCCGCTACACAACGGCTCAGAACCGGACGGCACTTTACCGCCAAAATAGCGATAAAGCCCAACAGGAAGCACAAAATAAGTAAGCAGGTAAGTCTGATAAATTTAAGCCTAGAGTTTGCCGCGCTGCTCTCGGTGTTGTGAAAAATGAGTTTTTGAGTCAAAACTCGGAAACTCTCAGCTATAGTTATGAGTGATAATTTGGGGATTTTGAATTTTTGCGATCGGCATTACTCGATCGGCCGATTTGTATCAAAATAAAAATTTGTTAAGATCACAAACTTAAAGAGGAAACATCACAGGGTGAGGAGATGGGTGTCACTAAGCGGTCTCTAGAAAACCTTCATACTACTAATAGCCGTCAAAATTAGCGGGAATGGGGTTGATAATCATCCGGTAAAGGATGCTAAAGTTCCTCCCGTACAGATCAAAGGGTAGAAAACAGGAAAATAGAACTCGGTCAGATCTGGGTATATTTTTACATATCGAGCGACCCGCCGACCGGCTGCACAAACACAGAAAGCAGGCTCATAACAACGGTCAAGCCGACAGTTATGGAAAGGTTCTAGATTGGCAGCGGGAGCCGGCTCAAACATCTTAGAATAAAGGCTTGGTTGCCATGATCGATCGCCAGGGAAATCAAGACTTTACTTCGATCGACCGATCGCCGTCAGAGTCTTGCACTTTGTATTTTCCGCAAATCGCAGAACCAGTATCAGTCCAAAAATTTCTGGATCGTCTTATGCAGTTCCAGGTCGATCCTGCCCTTCTTGGGCGACAAATTTGCCAAATTCTCGCCACCAGCTTTGATCGAGAACTCCTCCTGCTGCAAATAGCCAATACTTTGGGGGTTGCATGGGGGGCAGATTTCTGTTTAGTTACTGCTGTGGTTGACCAAAAAGTAGTACATCCGAATGCTTACTGGCAAAATAGCAGCGATTTCCCCTATGTTGCCGGTGTTGCCGATTCCACCGAAACACCGGAACACCCCAAAACCCCTAGATTAAAACCGCCTAGCATATCACTCGAACATCCTGTTTGGGCAAACGTCCTAGCAGACGGCGAGATAGTGGCGATATCCGACTATCTTGATATTCCGGCAGCTTCATCGCCCAATTCCCCTGTGACTGCGCTGCCTTTTCGGGCAATTCTGGCAGGGCCTGCGCGATTTGGAGGGGCTGTAAATGGGATGATGATTGTTGGTAAGTCGCAACCTCACGAGTGGTCGGTAGCCGATCGGCAGCGCCTTGAAGCAGCATCAGACGCGATCGGCAGCGCGATTTCTCACATTCAAAAAACTCAAGAAATTGCTAGCTTAAACAAACAGTTACAGCGACAAGCTAAATACAAAAATCTACTCAGGTCAGTTGCTGCCTCGATCGACACAAATTCAGAAGTCGATCGAATATTGCAGCAAGTTATTGAAAATACCGTCGATACCCTGGAAGTAGATAGAGGCCAAATCCTGCTATTGAAATATACAGATCCTCTATTTACAACTCGCTCCCCCAATCAAACTCCCAAAGCGAAAATCGAATTAGTTTGCGAATCCGTTGCAAAAAAAAATCCAAAGAAACAGCCAATAGCAAAAAGCGCTACCGGAAAAAAAAGCTCAACATCCAAAACAAAAAACAAAGATAAAACTGCTAATCCCCCATCCAAAATCCCCAACTCACAACCAAATAACTATCCCGCTTTTTGGCTGTCAGAATCTAATTTGTGCCACCAAGCATTCCACAGCGCACCCAAACCCCTCGCCCTCGCTGATGCAGGCGCATTAATCGGCAAAGAACAAGAAGCGGCCACAGAAATTTTGAAACTCCAAGACATTCGCGGCTTGCTGCTGGTTCCCCTCACGGGCCGTAGCTACCAGGAAACTGTTTTGGGTTTCTTGGTTTTGCAGCACTCGAAGCCGCGCAATTGGAACCCGGAAGAATTAGAAGTTCTCGAATCAATCAGCGCTCAAGTGAGCAAGATGATTATCCAAACTCAAACGCTTAAGGAATTGCAAACCTTAGTCTTCGACAGAACCTCTCAGTTGCAGCAAAGCCTCGACGTGCAGGGGAAACTGTACGAACAATCTGCCAATCAGCTAGAGCAAATGCGGAAATTGAAGCTGATTAAAGACGAGTTTCTCAGCACTCTGAGTCACGAGTTGCGTACCCCTTTAACAATCATGAAGCTGGCGATTCTGATGCTCAAACAAGCTGAACAGCCGTCAGCGAATCGGACTAAGTATCTCGACATTCTAGAACAGCAGTGTTCTAAGGAAACTGCTCTGGTTAACGATTTGCTGGCCCTCAAGCAGTTTGAGCCTCAGCAAGTCCCCATTTCTCTAATCAAAATCGATCTCAACCGTTTGTTTCAAGATTTAGCTGGGGATTTTGAAAAACAGTGGGCGGATAAGCAATTGACTCTTAAGGTGGATTTGCCCAAGTTGACCCCTTGCTGGGAAACTGATCTGGACATTCTAAATCGGGTACTGCTGGAACTGCTGACGAATGCTGGAAAATACTCTGCTTCTGGAACGGCGGTAGTTTTGGAGGCGTCTGAGGCAGCCGGCTATATTGTCCTGAGCATTTCTAATTTCGGGCGTGGCATTTCTGCTGCTGATTTGCCCCACATCTTTGATAAGTTCCGCCGTGGCACTGGCATTACTGACCAAGCTATCGCCGGTACGGGTTTGGGTCTGGCGCTGGTAAAGTGTTTAGTGCAGCACTTGAATGGTACTATTGATGTATCAAGCTGTCCGGTCGAAAGTTCAGAAGCTGACACTTTGTGGCGCACATCTTTTACTTTGACTCTGCCGCAATTTGCAGTGGCACTCTGTAATGTAGAAGAATAGTTCGGTTGAGAAGTTGTTGGGAATTGGCAGCGAACAGGCAAAATTAGAAGACTTGCCAGAAAAGAGAGATTTGGAAATGTCGTAAACACTACCAAGTCCTCTGTTTTGAATTGTTGATCTAGTTGCCGTCTAAATTGCCGGTTCTCGATTGCTGATTTTCCACAGGACTTATATTATGTCTGGTTATTGGCCCGTAATTAGCGCCTGTTTGTAGTGAGTACGACTGTCCTATATTTATGAATTAATCAGGACTTGTATTACTTACTAGGAACTTAATTATAATTGTATAGTCGGATATGATATTACGCAAGATAGACCAAAAAAACTGAGTTTTTTAACTGTTTCAAAAGCCTGCAACCCGTATTTTCGTACCAGCGGGTTTCTGCGTCCTGGATTGTTCCCTAAAAATTGTCATGGTGCATGGAATTTGATCGCCAATATTATGCTCACAAAAGCAGCACCTAAAACCCTGCGTTGGCAACGTTCTAAATATTCGCCACTGGCACGGCAAATAGACATTTTTGCAGCGGCGGGAAAGTTTATGTTTTTTTTGTGGTGGGACGCACTGCTGCAAAATAATTCGCCTCATACAAGAAGAATTCGCGCTCATTGGTTGGTCAATACTTTGCTGAATTTAGGCCCGACTTTTATTAAAATCGGGCAGTCTCTCTCGACTCGGGCGGATTTGTTGCCGCTCGAGTATGTGAAGGAACTCGAACAGTTGCAGGATCGGGTTCCTCAGTTTAGTTCGGAAGAGGCGATCGCTCTTGTAGAATCAGAGTTAGGCAAGGATATTTATGCTTTGTACCGCGATTTTGACCCGTCGCCCATCGCTGCTGCGAGTCTGGGACAGGTGCACAAAGCAAGGCTGCACACCGGGGAAGATGTGATTGTAAAGGTGCAGCGTCCGGGTTTGGAAAGTTTATTTGATTTGGATGTAAAGGCGGTGCGCCAAGTGATGCGTTTTTGCGATCGCTATCTGCCTGCGACGCGCAAATATGACCTAGAATCTATTTATCACGAGTTTTTTAAGATTTTATATCAAGAAATTGACTACCTGCAAGAAGGTAAAAATTCCGATCGCTTTAGCCATAATTTTCGAGAATATCCTCAGATTATTGTCCCGAAAGTCTACTGGCAATACACTACTAAAAAAGTGCTAACTCTAGAATATGCACCAGGGATTAAGGTGGACGACCGCATTAGTTTAGAGGCGATTGGAGTCGATATTGTGAAGCTCAATCAACTGGGAATTTGCTGTTATTTGAAACAGTTGTTAATTGACGGTTTTTTTCAAGCTGACCCGCATCCGGGAAATTTGGCGGTGACAGAAGATGGTAGCTTGATTTTTTACGATTTTGGGATGATGGCTGAGGTGAAGTCTCTGGCTAAAGACCAAATGGTTAAGACTTTTTTTGCTGTGATGAGAAAGGATACTGACGAGGTAATCAATACTTTAATTAAGATCGGCTTGGTTGAGCCGATGCCGGATATGATGCCGGTACGCAGGTTGATTGCTTTTCTGTTGGATAAGTTTATTGATAAGCCGATCGACTTTCAAGCTTTTAATGAAATTAAGAACGAACTTTATATCATGTTCGAGCAGCAACCGTTTCGCTTGCCTGCAGAAATGATGTTTATTATCAAGTCGGTGACGACTCTCGACGGCATTGCTAGAACTCTCGACCCTGACTATAATTTCCTAGCATCCGCTCAGCCTTTTGTCAAAAGTATTGCGGTGAGCAAGGGGCGAGGAAATGCGATCGGAGAATTGGCAAGGCAAGCGCGAAGTTTTATTACATATAAGTTACGGCAGCCCAGCAAATCGCAAATTTTTCTCAAGCGTTTGGAGCAGCGAATTGAAGAGGGCGAACTGCAAATTAGAGTCCGAAATATCGAGAGCGAAAGAGCCTTGAAACGCATTAATTTAGCCCTGAAAACTCTAATTTTCGCTTGTTTGACTGGTTTTGTGTTTTTGTCGGGTGCTGTGCTGCTAGTGGGCGGATATCAAACGGGGGCGATCGCAGCTTTTGCGGTTTCGGGATTCGGTGGCTTGTTTGTGTTGCGATCGTTGTTAGACTTGTTGGTTAAGGAAAAGCTCGATCGAATGGTCGATCAATAAATATACTGGGTAATTGGGAATTGCGATCGTAAGCTGCTACGCATTTAAATTTAATCCAGATCCGAGCTCTCCGGCCCGTTCTACAATAGCAGACGGTAGGCTGACGTTGGTACTGCCAACTCAAGTTTTTAACATAATTTGCGACTTTAGGTAGGGGCGGATTCTCAAAGCACGAAGTTATACTCATAACATATATTAAACGCGATCGCCCGCCCCTACAAAAAATGTACGCCCAAAAATTGCTAAAACCAGACGGCCGCCCACTCACACTGTACAGCCGCTACCCAATCCCAGAAGGTATCGCGGCCGTAAGTCCCAGCAATGAACCCGTACAAGCAAACCCTCACTTTCGCTGGCATCCTTTGCGGGGGGAATGGGTAGCATACGCCAGCCACCGTCAGGGAAGAACTTTCATGCCGCCGCCGGAATACAACCCGCTGGCAGCTACAATTAACCCTAAGTTTCCGACAGAATTGCCGCCGGGAGATTACGATGTCGCAGTGTTTGACAATCGATTTCCCTCGATGACTTTGCAAGCAAAAAATGCACCTGCAAATATTGTCGAAACTTTGCCAGCCAAAGGCATTTGCGAAGTCGTGGTTTTCACTCAAGATCCGCTGGCTTCCCTCGGTTCTTTGGAATTATCTCACTTGGAATTATTGTTAGAAGTATGGGCCGATCGCACTTCAGTTACTGGCAGCCATCCCGAAATTCAATACGTCTTGCCCTTTGAAAATCGCGGTGTCGAAGTCGGAGTAACTTTGCACCATCCCCACGGTCAAATTTACGCTTATCCGTTCGTGCCTCCGGTGCCGGCGCGGATGTTAGAATGTCAATCCGTTTACTATCAAAAAAACAGTAGCGGTTTGCTGCAAGATTTGATTCAAAAAGAGATTTCCGACAACCAGCGAATTATTTATTTAGACGAAGAGGCGATCGCCTTTGTCCCCGCTTGTGCTCGCTACCCTTACGAAGTGTGGATTGCCCCGATCGCCCCCGCTGCTACATTTGTCGATTTGACGGAAAAACAGCGGCAATCACTCGCTAAGGCCTTAAAAACAGTCACCCTTAAATACGACGGTTTGTGGCATCGCCCCTTCCCTTATTTGATGGCTTGGTTTCAAGGGCCCACAGACGGGAAACCCCATCCAGAAGCGCATTTGCACGCCCAATTTTATCCGCCCTATCGATCGAGCGATCGATTAAAATACCTAGCAGGAACCGAACTCGCCGCCGGAATGTTTGCCAACGACGCTTTACCGGAAGAAAAAGCTAAAGAATTGCAAGCCGTATCTATCGATTTTAGATTTTAGATTTTAGATTGAGGAAATGCTGACTAAAATAATGGATTTTCTTCCTTCTTCGTGGGGTGTCCCGACCGCCCTAAAAATATAATTTAGATGCAAGAAAGCAGATGATAAACTCATTAAACCAAGAAGTCGATACAAAACTCGAATTCATCCGCAAAGCCTTAACCGAAACAAAAGCGATCGCCCTTCGCTTGCGCGGTACAGACTGGTTTGCCTGGGCCACAGCCGGCGGCTCCCATACAGTATTGCTAACCGCAGAAACTGGAGTGGCAGAACTTTTAATTACCGCCGAAACAGCTTGGGTTCTCACCGATGAAATCGAAGCTCAACGCTTGCAAGATGAAGAATTGCCCGCCAACTTTCAAATGCACATCTATCCTTGGGCAGATGTTGCACAGCGCGAAGCTTTTGTCAAAGAAATTAGTGGTGGCGGTAACGTGATGAGCGATCGGCCAAATTCCCAAGAAATGCCAATAATCGCATCTTTACAATCCCGCAAACAGACAATGATGTCAAGCGAATTAGAGCGATACCGGCGAGTCGGCCGTTTAGCCAGCGAAGCGATGACAGAGGTACTTTCTGCAGCCAAACCCACATGGACAGAATATCAGCTAGCCGGAGCCGGTGCAGAGGCTTTGTGGGCGAGAGGTTTGCATCCAGCCCTGACATTAGTTGCTGGAGAAAGGCGTTTGCCGCTGTACCGCCACGCCACAGCAACCGCCGAACAAATTGGACGACAAGCAATGTTAGTATTTTGCGCTAGGGGATGGGGTTTGTATGCAAATTTAACCAGATTTGTCTGTTTCGATTTTCTTGGAGAAAAGCATTCCGAGTTACACCGAAAAGTCAGAGAAATTGAAGCAGCCGCGCTAAATTTTTGCCGACCGGGAGTAACGCTGAATGCGGTTTATGATACGCTTAAAACTGCTTACGAAGAACACGGATATCCTCAAGCAATTGCGGAACATCATCAAGGCGGAACTACCGGATATTTGGCGCGGGAAATTGTGGCGAATCCGGCAACTTCAGATATTTTGGCAGAAAATATGGCTGTGGCTTGGAATCCGAGTTTGTCGGGAGCAAAAATTGAGGATACATTTGTAATTCACAGCGATGGAACGTTGGAAAATTTGACTTTCGATCCGAATTGGCCGAGTGTAGAAGTCGCCGGAAGGTTGCGCCCTGTGCCGCTGGAAATATGGGACGATCGACCTTAGTCAATTTAACTTATCGCCTTAGTAGAGAAAAAAGTACACTACCCTACAAAACGCATTCAACCGACTTACTTAAGCAAAAACGCTGCCACATAAGGGTTTCCGAACTTGTAGTCATGTAAAAGATTTTTCAAAACCTGCAAAGTTTCACTCCGTATTGGTTTGGATCGGAACGATAGCAGGAGGCGGCGGAAGTTCCCCTCACTCTACCCCACAGCCCTGTCTTTTAGTCGGCAGTTTCTAGTTCCTCTAATTCTTGCGTAGACTGCCATCCAGCTTGCCAGAGGGATCTGTCTTTGAGCTGTGCGGCGTTCAGCCAAAAACGGACATTTGGATCGCAAGCCGCCACCATTTCTGCAAATACCCATTTACCTTCGTTTTTTCGGTTGACGACTTGAAAGTGTCGCCACCCCCAAGTTTTTTGGTGTGAAGTCCATCGGGAACCAACTAAATAAGGAAATTTTTGTTTTTTGCTCACAGTATTTTTGTGGAAAAATATATTAGAAAGCAAGTGAATTGTAATATAGCCATCCTAAATCCTTTATGTAATTCTTGTAGGGGCAAACCCCTCCGTGGTTGCCCCCATGAGGCCGGGGTAGGCAAAGAAAGGCACTATCCCTACATCTTTGTAGGACTCCTGCAAGGATTGCTATAACTCGTTCTGTTTGATGATATTAATTCCCTATTAAAGCTCGTCAACTCCTCTCCCCCTCTCCCCTTCTCTCGAACATACCAAATAATATAGATCCGCAGCAGCTTACATGAGAGTTCGCCTAAACTCTATCTGCAAGTAGATGTTTTTATTGTAACTTGCAGCAGTTTCGCATCGGGGTTCAAAAGTAAGGGCAGTTCAATGACTGCCCCTGTAATTAGTTATACCTATTGAATAGGATAATTTTTCAGGCGATCCACAAATAGCAAATTTATCCAGTACGAGCTAAATCGTGAATCTCAAATCTAAAAGCAAATAACCCAGGTTATAGTTGTGCAGAATAATCCTTTCTGTGAAACTTACTCAAATCTACTTTTAGAGCAGGTTTGACGTTCACTTCCTGTTTCTAGCAAGGCGGTCGGCCGCTTCTTTTCCACAGGCGTGTTTTCGAGCCCAACTTTCCCTACAAACATTTTTTCAATCTTAATCGTGTTTCATTGATCCTGTACAGCTCAATAAAAACGCACTTTTAGGTAAGATTGACTAATTTCTTTGATTCTGTCGCTACCTCTTGATGACTTCCCTGTTAAGGCTTTTGGCCTGATAAGTCCAGAGGAAGTTGGGGAAGCCGGAGGCGAACCGCATTTGTTTGCAGCCAGAGAGTGATAGCGTGCTTCCGTTGCGGCGTCACGTACTCTCCCGGTCGGATCACGCCAGCACAGACGCCGATGTTTTTAATAAGGGTTTCTCGCTCCGATGAACTTGCACCCTGTAGCAACCTGACTTGGGCTTTGATAAAATCCACGTTCATAGCTGAAAGTAAAAGTAAGTAAAGAACTCAGTTAAATAGCGATGCTTTGATTCCGATTGTAACTCTAAAACCAGTTGGTATGAATCAAATTGATTCAACATCCCCATCCTGGGGATCGCGGGGTCTAGAGCTAGCCAACTTTATTTACTTTATCTGTTTTTGCTAGCAAAAGTGTCACTATGCTAGCAGTTTTGGCAGAATTATTTATAGTTAAGAACTGTTACAAATTTGGCTCGATTTCCACAATACGGCAGAGTTTAGTGCTAACGCTACTTTCCTGAACTCAAAAAGTTCAGCATTGTCTCCAACTCCTTGCCTTCCTAGGTTTTAGACTCCCCGATTGGGAAGCGATCGCTCCGGGAACATTCCTCTTCGAGCGCCCCTCTTAACACCCCCACACTGCCACATCACCCTATTGATTTAGATCATCCCGTAGACTTGGCTGTGGACTATAACTTCAGGCATACGTGTTGTTACCGCGGCTACAATAAGCGAGCAAGTTTTTATTCTTGTTTCTCAAGAAAATATTTTTTGGATTTTCGTGCAAAGCCCTTATTTGTGTTAATTAAGGCAGCTTTATCATCTCCGGGCTAACGAAGACTCGCAGCTTGCGAATCCAGATAATTTGTACTCTGTGGCGGTGAATCTGTTTCCTGAATTCATTGGGGGCGATCGCTCCTCCGCCAGAATTGCCAGTAACGGCTCCTTTTGTATATTTCATAACAGATATGTCACTGTTCATAATTTAAAAACAGTACAAGTTTAAACAGTCTTCCATCCGTCGATCGCTCCTAATAGCCCACGAAGAGGGATAAAAATTTTTAACTCTGCATACCCAATTGTTTAAAGCGATTTTGCCTTAGCCACTTGCCTGAGATAGCAATTCGATATAGTTAAATTTGATGATAATTTAAGTTAAAATAAACTATAAACTTAGGTAACAAACATACCGAATAGAATTCAAAAATTAACTGTTTTAGTTAATTTTAACTTAACTTATTTAGGCTTTATTCATGATTCTTAGTAAACATTTTAACACCAATGCTTATTGTTAATGACAACTCATTTGTGACGGTGCAGGTGCAGATTTAGGGAACTTTGGACGTGAATTTAAAATATTAATTAACCTGGTTGCACAATTTGAGACCTTGTGGGGACTAGGGTTAGGCGTCTCGCCTGCTCTGAAAATACACGCCTTCGGGATCATGGGTTGATCGCAAAAAAACTTAAAATCATCACGCTATTATGCAACCCCCCATTAACAGCTCATACAATATCTTTTGCTCTACAAAAACTAACCTACCAGGCAGCATATAAAATCCCCTCGCGCAGAAGCTGCGGAGGGGAAATGGTGAATAAAATTATTGGTTTTAAATTATCGATGTGTAGATCTCTTTTGGCAGTATCAAAAGGTATCGAGCGATCGATCGACCTACTTCGGCCAGTCGCTAAAATAATTTCCCGGTGGGAAACCGAGAAATTATCAACTAAATCAACCTTTTTTCTGCTGGCGTTGGAGCTTAGTTTTCCAATTGGCGATCTCCTTCTGAGCCGGCTGATAACTCTTAGTACCCGACGGCACCAGCGAAGCAGCTTCAACTGCCTCTTTCAGCTTTCCTTGAGAGCCGCGCAACTGAGCAATTTTGAGAATACTTTCGCTCCACTCTCCAATTAACTGTTGAGCTTCTGCATACTTCGGCTGACCGGGTTCAATTTTATTAGCTTGCTGGATGCCTTTACTGTAAGAAGAGGCAACCCCCCGCTTAATTTGACGCTTAGCAGCCGATAGCAAAGCAATATTTACATCCTGGTCTTTGGATAGCTCCTCCCACTGAGCGATCGCCTGTTTCGACTGATTGTAAACAGGCTGATTGACATCCGGCATCAATTTAGCCGCGCCGATCGCCCCCTGGAAATCGCCCCGAGCAGCCCGCCCGTTAGCTATATCCAAAATCGTTAAACTCCAGCGCTCAATATCCTGCTGAGCCTGCGGGTAGAGCGGATCGCTAGCCGGAATCGTTCGAGCCTTAACCACCGCTCTATTAAAACTAGAAGCCGAACCATCTTTGAGGAAAGTTTTCGCCTCAGCCCACACCTGCTGGCTGGATGGTGGCTGCTTGGTTCCAGTCCCCGCTTGCAGCGCCCGCGGTTGGTTCTGCGATCCCCCAGTACCAGTAAATTTTTGAGATCCAGAGTTTTCGGCATTTTTAGCAGGCGATCGAGGATCTCCTTCCTGCTGACCAACAAAAATTGATTTGTTCGTCACAAAAACACCCAACAGCAGCACCAAAGCCGTAGCTGAACTCCATAAAACTAGCTGCTGCAAAAATGACTTATCCGACCCCCCGTTATGCTCATCCTCCGGCTTTTGCAAGTTCGGTCGATCGCCCCCCCCATCAGCCGGGCCCACAGCATTTGGTGGCGACACAGGTGGCATCTCAACCGACGAATCCTGAGCGTTACGAACTGCCGGAGGCACATCCATTCGAGCCGTAGCCATCGCCATTTGCGGGCGATCGAACCCATCAGCCGTACCAACCGCCATATTGCCGTTGCGTCCTGCCAACGCAGCAGTTGGTACCCCTGAAGCATCGGGCAAAATCACCAAATTAGCCTTTCCTGGAGGATTCACCACCATCAAAGGTTCTTGTTTCGGACGCAAATGGTGGTCACACAGCTCCGGCAGTCGATCGCTCAAAAAACGGTCTAAACCCTTAATAGTCATGCACTGTCCCGATCGCAGCCCCTCCAAAAGCGCCGTCGTAAAAAACCCCTGACGCAAAGCCGAAGTTTCCCGCGAAACTTGATTCGGGCGGCAAGAAAGCACCGTTGGGATTTCCAGTTCCCGGGCCAGCTCGACCGTTTGAGAGCCGATCGTTTCCCCCGCTTTCACAATCTGGCTGCGGTTCATATCAACCAGCACCAACACCGTTTCCGTAGGAGCGTTTTTCAGAGTATTCAACAGCAACTCTACCGGAATCCCCGTACCCTGGATGTCAGCCGGATTGCCGTCAACCGGCATCAAATAATCCTTACCTTCATAGCTGACACCGTAGCCGCTAAAAAAACACCAGAGTAAATCTCCCTGTTGCACGTGTTCCGCGCACAGCCTTTGGGTCAACCTCAGAATATTTTCCCGATTTGGATATGTAGATTGACCCCACAGCGATGGCGAGCTATCGGTCATCAGCAGACATCCATCCGGCGCAAAACCCGCCTCCTCAGTCAAAAAACCGTACAGGGCCTCTGCATCCTCTTGGGCATAACTCAAAGGCTGGAGTAACTGATATTGATTGATGCCTATTGCAATACAAGCGTGATTTTTCATCCCCATATGCCCTATATATATAGTGGACAGCTTGCACAAAACGATAACACATAGCCGTTTAAGGTTATACCCACTTTCGCCAGCACTCAGAGAGCAGTTGTCCGCAGGCAGAACTCCCAACCAGCCCCCAAATTTAGCATCCTAGAATTTTTAATTTTTATATAGTCGTAAAAAATTGTACCCTGTGCCTGCCTTTAGAAAAATAAAGTTAAATTGGATACACAGGCCCGTCTCTTTGACTCTAATTTTCGCCAAACTACACCAAAAAGGAATAACCCGCCAATGGTCTCTACCGCCAAAAAAGAAATCTCCCGCCACAGCGAATCGCTACTGAAGCAAAAGCATCCTAAAACTCACAGCCACTATAGGTTTCAGGATTTTTTTGCCTTCGATCGCCAGATGGGTACAATTGACGACTGGAATGAGTCGCGTAACATTTTTACCAGCGAAGACTTCATTATCGGTTTGGTGGAGGGGCTCGAAGAAGAAGTCGGCCCCGCGTCCTCTGTCATCATGTATACTATTGGTTGCCAGTGGGGACTCCAAGATTCCGAATTTTTTCAAAAATGGTTTAGTGCTGAATACAGCCAGAACATTCGCCAGTCAAATCTCATGTTTCTGCTAGAAACTTGGTGGTGGCCTTTCACGGCTCAAGGTTGGGGTCGCTGGGAAGTGGACATGAGCGATCGCAAACACGGCTGCATCTTCATCAACCTCTTTGACTCAGCAGTTGCTCGCACATTGGGCGACGTAGGCAAACCGGTTTGTCACCTATACGCCGGTTTGTTCGCCGGTTTCTTCGGCTCTTTAGTCAAAAAGCCTCTGAGCTGCATAGAACTCCAATGTTACTCAATGGGAGAAACCTATTGCAAGTTCCTGCTTGGCAACCCAGATAAAATTGATGCAGCAGCATTCTGGCTCAACGAAGGTGCGAACGCCCGCGATATTCAAAATCGACTGCAACACGGTGAAATATTGCGGTAAACAACCTGGAAAGGCACATCCCCTGCCCTGCCTTTCCTCCCACCAATTTCGCGATGAAAGTGCGATGGTGGATTTCTCCAGGCAGGAAGAAAGATGAAAAGTCAAACTTCATGGTTGGACCAATCTGTCCAAGAATTCTTTGGTCACTATAATTGGCTGGGAAAATCTTTAGAAACCCCAAATGGCTCGACTCCCGGTCAACTTCTGAGTTTAACCCAGCCAGTAGCAGACTTTTTTCAAGCTATTTCTTGGGAAGGAATTCCGGAAGTAGGTGCCCTACCCCTACCGCCACCCTTGCCAGTAATTTCTATTTCTGAACAAGCAGAAGTCACCATTGATGACCTATTTGACCTGTTTTAATCTGTGTGCCAAATGGAAAATAAAAAATAGGGCAATCCCTCATCCATCTTCCCTCACCCATCTTTCCTCATCCCTCAAAATCCATTAGTTAAACCCGTTAAATCCCGTACATAGCTCGTTGCCGAACTTCCTTCCTTTTATCAATTACCGATTACCACTTAATTAAAATCATGCACCCTGAGATTGAGGCGCTGCTGGATCAGGCAGAAAACCGCTTTTTAAAAGGCGAAGAACTCATGGCTTTTAAGCGTCAAGCTGTAACCCTTGTCCAGCGCTTAAAAATTTACGAATTTTTGCGAGAGAAGGAAGCAAGCATCTTCCAACCAGTAGCCAACAAACTACAAGAAACATTCCCCGACGAAAAACAAGAAACCTTAGAACGATCGCTCAAACATTGGGTGTTAGTCTTGCGGTACTGCGCTATGGCTATGCTGCTAAACGATCAAAATTTTCTCGAACAGCGCCTTGTAGACTGGCTTTCCGGCATAGTCGCAGCCCACCAAACTCAAAAAATCGAAGCAACTGTTTGCAATCTGCTGCAAACTCGTTTAAAAGAATTGCTTTCCGAGCAAGCCCGGGCTATATTGCAACCATTTTTTGACCAAGCACAGTCAATTATTATTGACCAAGGTAATAAATAATCAGCTTTCTTCCCAATTTCCAATTTCCAATTCCCGATTCCCAATTCCCAATTCCCGATGATTAATATTGCCGACTTACTCAAACAGCCCCGACTACCGGGAAACTACTTTGCCAGCGATGCCTACGTCCGAGGCGACCTCGAACTCGGTCTCCTCGAAAACCGCCGGGGCGATCGGCTCTTAGCACTCCCAGAAACACTGATTCAAGCTATTTATATTGGCTTAGAAAAAGAAACAGGTCAAGCCTCCCGCCTCGTGCTTTTCAACTGCGGTCGCTGGTGGGGTAAAAACTTCTACGTGCGTTTTTGCGAAGAAGTCAGCGAATACTACGGTCAGCCAGTTTCTGAAATGGAAATGGTAGAATTTCTTCAGTCCTTGCAGCAGTGTTGGAAAACTCATGGATGGGGAACATTTGATCTAGATCCCAGCTATTCCGAACAGGGATTTTTAATAGTAAAAATTGCCAACTCTCTTTTTGCTAAAACAGCCCCCAAGTCTAAGCGACCAGCCTGTTTTTTAGAAGCAGGTATTTTAAGTTCTTTCTTTAGTCAGCTTACGGGTCGAGAACTTCACTGCCTGCAAACATCCTGCGAATCATTGGGCTCGGACTGCAACCGCTTTATTTTAGGGCTGCGCGAGCGCCTCCAACCAGCAGATTCTATGGTCGAAGAAGGAAAAGACCATGAAGCTATTCTCAGTCAACTTTTTCAAAAAAACTGACTTATTTGACAGCTATTAGTTTGTTGCTAATAGCTGTCAAATCGATTTTTGGGCAGCCATATTATCGACCGTATCATCAAAACTGTGAGTTAAATTATAAAAAAGCTCGTGAGTTAAAAAATAAGGTTTTAGCAATTCAAATAAAACCTGATGATAACTAGCAGCTAGAAACTTCATAACTTACTCTAGAAACTCATAAAATTTAAAAGCCATCAAAACCTCAAACATTTTGCTAGAACTTAATGGACGCCAATGAACTTCTAACTCGATATGCAGCCGGCGAAAGAGATTTTAGACTGGCAAATCTGCGCGGCATTGTGTTGAGTCCGATCGATTTATACCGTTCCAGCGATGCCCCAACTCTAATTTTGGCAAACCTCAACCAACACCAGCAACGACCCTACTTAATCGGCGCTAACCTCAGCGGGGCCGACCTCACCAAAGCCCATCTGAGCCGAGCCAATCTCAGCAAAGCTGACCTCAGCGGAGCCAATCTCACCGGCGCCAACCTCATGGCAGCCAGTCTGAGCGGAGCTAATCTCATCGGTGCTAATCTCACCGGCGCCAACCTAGCCGGCTCTCATCTGAATTGGGCAAACCTGACCGGAGCAAATCTTCCCAATGCTAATCTCATAGGTGCAGATATGAGCGCCGCTAACCTCACCAAAGCCGTTCTCACCGAGGCCAATCTCAGTAAAGCCTATCTGATTAAAGCCAATCTCAACGGAGCCAACTTCAAAGATGCTTACTTAAGTCTAGCGAGTTTGAAAGAGGCAGACTTGACCGAAGCACAGCTCACCGGAGCCGAATTATCCAAAGCCAACCTAGCCGGAGCCAACTTAACCCGTGCTAACCTCAGCAAAGCCAACCTGTTGAAAGCAAATCTTAGGCGAACTAACCTCACTCAAGCCTATTTAAACGGCGCGTGCTTGATCGGATCAGACCTTAGCGAAGCTTGCTTGGATAGAGCCAATTTGTGCAAAGCAGACCTCAGCAAAACCTACCTGAGAAACATTACTTTGAATGGCAGCCACTTAAGCGGTATTAACCTCAGCGGGGCCGACCTCAGCGGTGTAGACTTGAGCCGCAAACTTTTAACTGGAATTAATATGGCAGAGGCATTGTTGAACGAAGCCAACTTGAGCGGTGCTTATCTAATGGAAGCTAACTTAAGCGGGGCAAACCTCAGCAAAGCCAACTTGAGTCTAGCCTACCTGATCAATGCCGACCTGTCTAATTCTTGCCTGCATGAAATTAACTTGACCAAAGCTAACCTGAGTAAAGCCAACTTGCAGAAAGCTGACTTGACAGGAGCCAACCTCCGGGGAGCGATTCTCACTGAGGCGGATTTGACGGGAGCGAAGTTGATTGGAGCCACTCTTCCTAACGGCACAGTTTATTGGCGTTAACTGGTCAACCCCCTTGATTATTTGCCCAGCAATGTGCGGTTAATGTCCAGAATCGGAAAAAATAGGTTCCTTTCTTCCACCGTGAGATATTGTTTAAGGACTTTTTTCATCACATCATAGGTCACGGTTGCACTATTTCTAACTTGAACAGCGCCTAAAATAGTTTGCAACCAAAGTAGTAGCCGATCGCGCAACCGTTCAGTATCATTAATCAACAGTGCTGCAGCCGAATGCCTCAACACCCGCACAATATCTCCACGGCACTTTTCAGTCATATCGTTAGCCCCCCGGCGAAATAAATTAGGGTCTAGAGACAGCATTTGTGCTTCCACTTGCCGCATAATTTCTGTTTCAGAGGCTTGAATTTTTTTATAAGCACTCATCCGGTGATTCAAAGACTGAAAGTAGTCTTTCAAAAATTGGAGTTCTTCTGCACTGGCGTAGCGTCCATCTGTTTCCGTGCTCAAACGCGCAAGTTGGCTCAACATAGATTTTTCTCTACTACTAAAATACAAACATATCAGTTTTAAGCTTCTTTAGTCCGAACTAAATACTGTCCTACTTGAAAGCGGGTTTCATTAAGCTGTGTAACGATAGAACGAGTAATTAACTTTCCCGATTCTACAACTACTTGACCCGTAATTGGGTGTAATAAATCTTGCTGGGCCCGGCGACCGATCAAAGCTTCGACATTTTCAATCGCATTAATGTACATCCCCGCAGGCAACTGTACAACCACACCCTCACCCATAATTTGAGCCTGACAAGCAAGTCGCGAATTGGCTTTAGCCGTAGTAATGACTTCCAACGTTCTTCTCTCGCGGCGGTTCATGTCCGACAAGCCTTCCATGCCTTCTTTAATGTAAACATGGCAGGTAGCGCACATTCCCCGCCCCCCGCATTCCTTGAGAACGTCTAAGTCTTTGGAAAGTAAGGCAGACAGGATATTTGATCGGGTTTCGACTGCTATTTCCTCCGCAATGGGATCTAGTTTAATAATTTTAACCATATTGATGTTTACTCCTGTCAACTTCAGTATTTAGCAAGTTACGATCAACTTATTCAAAGCGCAAAAAAATTTGGCTAACACTCAAAAAGGTTAAGATGCCTTGACGAAAGCATCGGCTTCTGGCTCTCTAACCCCTATGGCATAACCGCACTTCTGTTTTGGTCATATCGCTGTTCCCTCGCCCCGATTCCCCAGCTTAGCCTTGAAAAGCTAAAACCTTAGATACTTTCTGGATGGCATTGAAAAAACTGTAATAGTCGCGATCGACTAAAATAGCAGCCACAGGTAGTTCCCGATCAGATACCGGCATCCGGCAAGATTGATAGTGATTCCGAAGCTCAAGGATTTTAGTAGGTGCGAGTGTGCGATCGCTCTCAAGGAGGCTGAGAATGAACCTGAGATAACATAGGCTGTACCTGGCGAGCGATTCAAAAATTTGAATTTTTGTCAGAATTATTTACATATTTTAATACTAGCTCAAGCTTTTTCTATAATTAGACCGATGCAACATTCTAAGTACCGCATTTTAGGGCTAGTCGGACAAGGACAATTTGGTCGAGTCTTTTGTGCCAGCGTTCGAGAAGCTCCCGCCCAGGACTCCCGCCTCACCAGCCAACTGGTTGCTCTGAAAGAACTTAGTCATCAAAAAGCCCCAACTAGCGAATTCTTGCGAGAGCTGTGGTTTCTGATCACATTGCAGCACCCCAACATTGTTACCTGCCGAGCTCTAGAACACACAGCTACAGGCAGGTACTTGGTTATGGACTACTGCGAGGGAGGAACCCTCCGCAACCTACTCAAACAAGACCGCCCCTTGCGTCTGCTCGAAGGTTTACAGCTAGTCATGGAAGTTTTAGCCGGCTTAGACTACGCCCACCGCCGAGGCGTAGTTCACTGCGACATCAAACCCGAAAATATCCTCCTAACTTTAGGAGCAAAAGGTTGGTCGCCCCGGCTTTCTGACTTTGGCATCGCGCGTCGGCTGCCAGAAATTGGTACCACTCGCCTCCACCAAGAACTTTCTCCCGACGCTACCGTAGGTTCCCCCGCTTACATGGCCCCTGAGCGGTTTTACGGTCTTTTTTCCCCGATGTCAGATATATATGCAGTAGGCATTCTGCTGTTTGAATTGCTAATGGGCTACCGCCCTTTCGGGGGAACCCCCGGAGACTTGAGGTGGGCACACCTGAATCAACGCTTGCAATTTCCCGACGCCATCCCCGAACCTTTGCAAGCAATAGTCAAAAAATCTTTAGAAAAGCTGCCAGCCCGCCGTTTTGCCAGTGCTTCCCAAATGGCTCAAGCTCTGCGGCTGATCATGTACGACCCCGCTGTCAGGCAATTGGGCGACTGCATTATTCCTTGGGAAAGCCCCACAACCAGTATTGATAAAAGTCTGAAATCGGAAACTGACTCTTTGCTGGAAGTTGAAGAGGAAGAAGCATCACAGTCGGCTATTAATTTACTTGGGACTGTGCGCTATTCGCTTTCGCAGCCAAAGCCACTGATACTTCCTGCACCGTTGACCGCTTTAATTGCCACTGAAACGTATCTATATGCTGCTGTAGGTACAGAGGTCAAGGTTTGGTCTCAGCCGGGAAAACAGCTAGTTACAGGAGAAATGTCTACTTCTATTTCATTAATGGCGGAAATTGTGCGGGGCATTTTACCTGTTTCTCACGGCTGCTGCGTTCTCACTCCGCAAAAACTTTACTGGCTCAATGAGCGCTCTTGGGAGCCTCAATGTTTGCTGGATATGGGTTTGAGGCAAGGTCCAGATGCTTTTAAAGCTGCTGTAGACTCTCACGGCAACTGGTTGACAGTAGCGGTTCCCGGCGAACTGCGTTTTTATTCTTTAGCTGGAAACAGCACTGCGGGCGATCCGAAAAAAGCGCTGAAGCTGATCGCTACTGTGCCGTTACCAGAACACTATTTACCAGAATTAATGTTTTTGGATCGGCGACACGTCTTAGCAGTTTGGCCGGACAACGAACCAAAAAATCCCCAAACTATTTTTAGAGTTTACACTCGTCGTGGCACGCCTGTGGGTTCTGTGCGGTTGTCTGCCAGTGTCAGACAGATGCTGTTGACACCTGAGCCTTATACTTTGCTGGGAATTCCTCAAGGTGGTAAAGCGGCGGTGCTGTTGATGAAATTGTGGCCACTCAAGGTAGCGCGAATTCCTCTTGAAACTTTGCCTGTGTCTGCTTGTGTGGCTAATTGGGGATGGGTGTTGGCAGATGTTGGAGGGCAGATAGAGGTGGTAAACAGTCAAGGGATTCAAGTAGGGAGTTTTAGCAGCCCCGCCTCGCCCCGGGCGATAGCTCCCTGGGGGAATAGAGGTTTGGTGATTGCTGTCAATACTGAGGAAGAGAGTCACTTGCACTTTTTAGATGTAGATGTTGAGGATACCAACTCGCCCTCGATCATCAAAGGCTGATAACTGGCGTAACTGAAGGAGTTTGGGGGTGTAATTCAGAAGAGTGTATTTGCGGGCGATCGATTCCTGGGAGTTTGATCTGGGTTAGAGTACCGTGTCGTGTCAGCTTCTGGATTTTGAATCAGAGGAATTGTTAAGGGCGATCGGCTCAATCTGAGACCCAAACGTCCCTCAGTAAAGTCCAAGAAATGCAGACACCACTTACATATATATGACTCATGCACCAGCCTGCTTCTGTCATCCTAAGCCCATGATGCAGCCTCACAGCTTACACTCTAACTTTGCCTTAGCTCTAGTCCCAGTAAGCCCCATCATCATATTGAACCACTGAGTTCTTCTACCGATTCGCGGGAGAGAGTCTGCCCCAAAGCCGTAATTTTGGTCTAAAAAAAGACCCCATAGTTAAAAGAGGAGTCAGCCAGGGGATACCGGAGCGGTGAAGGACAGCTCAAACCTTTACTGTGTATAGGTTCCCCAAAAACTCAAAAATATTTTCACAAAACGCTTGACAACACCTTGCG
>NZ_JAUBRB010000042.1:0-62678 GCF_036701585.1 Microcoleus sp. POL10_C6
AACTTATATTTAACTCTGCTTGAATATATCGTGAGCTCCTGTTCTTAGTTTGCGATCGATTATTCAGCAAACCCTAGTTAACGAGCGCGATCTATCCACAAACAGGAGAATATATGGTAAGTAACTAGCCGGATTGTCTCTTAGGAGTTTGGGCGATCGCGCAGGAATAACTCTGCAAAAAGGTTATTTATCTAAAAGCAAAGCGGTATAATATATTGTGAAAAAAATCTGGCTAAAATATCGAGTTTTTCAGGCAGTTGTATTCTTAGGATTGGGTTTGCTGTTAACCATCGCCCTTTCACTTTCTTTTGGTGCGGTGCCGATGAGTTCAGCTCAATTGTGGCAAGCATTTCTGCACCGAGGTGATGCTGTAAATCAAACTATTTTCTGGGAAGTGCGTTTGCACAGAGTGGCGGCAGCGCTGACAGTTGGTGCGGCGTTAGGAATGTCGGCAGCTTGGCTGCAAGGGCTGCTCCGCAACGGTTTAGCCGCTCCTTTTGTATTAGGGATTTAGGCGGGTGCGGGGTTAGTTGCGATTACCATGCTGACTTTGGGAATATTTCAAACTGGGATGGCTTTGGCGGCTTGGATAGGTGCTATTTTAACTTCGATGCTGGTCTACTTTTTGGGACAAACTAAAACGGGAATTTCTGTCGAACGTAGGGATTACCGCAGTCACTGCCGAACGCACCCTCCCAATTTGGAAAAAATCATCGCATTGAAACCGGATTTGGTAGGTGCGTCGGGGTTTCATGACGAAACAATGCAAAAATTGCAGCAGCTAGGAATTAAAACTTTACTCACTCAATTTGATAGCTGGAAATCTCTAGAAGAGTTAACAACAACTTTAGCTAAATCTCTCAATACCAATCTTGAACCTCTGTTAAAACGCTACCAAACATTTTTAGCAGACATCCCAAATCAAAGCCCCGCTACTTGAGTTTTGGTAAGCAGACAACCGATTTGATCACCCAATCAAAGCAGTTGGGCTGGAGATTTGCTGGGTAAGTTTAACGTGAAAAATGTCGCAGCCCAATTGCAAGGAGATAGCCACGTACAAGGCGACGTGACGCTTTCAGCGGAAAAGGTTTGAGAGGCTAATCCCGAAGTAATCATTATTGTCGATCGGGGAGAAGGAATTTTAGACCAATTTAAATCTGATTCATTTTGGAATCAACTAACAGCCACCAAAAATAATCGAGTTTACGTTTTTGACTATTATGGATTGGTCAACCCAGGTAGTATCGAAAATATTGAGCAAGCAACTGCTCAATTTAAACAAGTTCTAGCTAAAAAGTAGAGACCCGATTTTGAGAGATACAAAATCTATAAAAATCCTGCAACAAATTGACTACAATTTCTCTAAAAGTGAGAAAGCTAAAGGCATTCCCAAGCGCGCAGCGATCGGAAACCGGGTTTTTGAGCCTGACTCCCAATGCTGTCGGCTCGCCCTCAAGAAGCTAAATCCAGAGGTGGCAAACCGCGCAACTGTCGCAGCGAGTTGATACACATCTGACAGTCGCAGCCAAACAGCGCCACCGCGGCATCGCTTTCTTCTTCCGAAAAATCCAGCATCGCCACTTGTTCGTCAGCAGGTCGCTGCCAACTGATTGTTACTTTAGAATTAGCAGCAGCAGACTTGCCAGAAAGCCGCACGCAAGTCAGGCGCTGAGTGTGGGGCGATCGCACGCATTGGGGCGAATCAGCCGATTGAGCTGGTGTTTCGCCAATTTGAGCGGGATTTGCGATCGCGCTCAAAGACATCAGAGATCCAAACAGCGTCGGACTTACAAGTAAAGTGAGGAGCAATCGATTCATTTGTCGTGCTTAAGAACTTTAATGTATACATTAGCCGATTATCTGTTGCAATTCAACAAGGTGTTCGTCCGCTATCAGTACGATTTGCCGTTATTAAGGTTTAAAAGCCGAATATTTACCGTTTAAACTTTCAACAATTGTCCGGGTATTAGCAACCAGCATTTTCTGATAAGTATCACGTTCGCTCCCCATTTTAAGATTTGTTGCAATTTGAGTAAATTTAGGTCGCCAGTGATAACAAATTCATCCAAGGCGGGTAAACTGATTTCAGCAAGGGTTACTCGAAGCAGCGAACAAGTTTACCTCAGAAACCAGGTGGGGAGTGATGAGTACAGTTTTAGTGGTGGAAGATTCCCGCAGCCAGCGGGAGTGCATTTCACATCAGTTGAGGTGCAGCGGATTAAATGTAATTCAGGCATCTGACGGTGTGGAAGCGCTGGATAAAATTGAGAAAAATTGTCCTGATTTAGTATTATTAGATGTCATAATGCCCCGTCTGGACGGCTACGGGGTTTGTCGTTTAATTAAAGCTAATCCCGAAACTCGGAACATACCGGTGGTATTTTTAACAGGCAAGGGACAGCAGTTAGCTTTATTTGCGAGGTTCCAGGGCGATCGCGCCGAGGCTTATGTTAGCAAACCTTGGCAGCCGAGGGAACTTTTGGCAACGATCAAAAAAGTTTTGCTCAATGCCAATATTAAGTTCGATCGAGCTTCAGCCGACGCTTGGACAGAATACGGAATTTTAAACTTAAGTACAGTCGAACTGTATCAAAGCCATGCCGATGCTTGGACAAAATACAGCTCCCAAATTATTAAATTGTACGATTCCAGCTTAGCAGCTTTCGAGCAAGCTTTGGCAATTGAACCGAGTCACTCGAATGCAAACAAGTACCGCAACCGAGTCCAGACAATTCGGGGAATTTTGATGAAAAAATTAGAGCAAACTAAACCTTGCAAAGTCTGCGATTATTATTACGGTAAGGATGGCATCAATTGTGCAGTGCATCCGGCTGGCCGCCCTCAAGAACTGTGTCGCGATTGGGAATTTAATTAAAATAAAATGAAAACAAATAACCGCGCTAACTTGGAAAAGTTGCTGCAAGAAAGAAACGAACATCCCGAAAAAATGGCTGAAATTGATGAAAAGATTAATGCCACTTTCCGCAAAAATTACGCAATTTTAGTAATGGATATGTCGGGATTTTCCCGCACGACAGTCCGCTACGGAATCATTCATTTTTTGGCAATGATTCACCGGATGCACGGCATTGTCAAACCGATAATTTCAGAATACGGTGGCACTGTAGTTAAGGAGGAAGCAGACAATATTTTTGCAGTTTTTTCTGATGTAAAATCAGCGGTGGAAGCTGCAATCGACTCTTTGAAACAAACGGCGGCTGTCAACACAACACTGCCGCCGGAGATGGATATTTACCTCTGCATTGGTATTGGCTGTGGCGATGTTTTGATGCTGGAAGGAGAGGATATGTACGGATCGGAATTTAATCTGGCATCTAAGCTGGGAGAGGATTTGGCGGAACGCGGAGAGATTTTGCTTACCTCAGCAGCCTTTGAAAAGTTGGAAGGTGACAAGCAAGATTGGGAAAAAGTGGAACTTTCGGTTTCAGGTTTGGAATTGGTGGCGTACAAGCGGCTGTAATCGGGTGAATTTCTGTTGTCTTCTCGTTTTTCGCCATGCTGGAAAATGAGAACATGACTTGCCCCAGCCTTGAGTAGAAACCCGGTTTCTTCGCAGATATCGAGCGACTCGGCCATTTTGGTAGAAACCGGCTTGATGAGGCTATATTATTAGAGAATATAGAATTTAAATAAAATTTAAAATCAGATGATTGAGGAACACAAAACCTGGCAATCTATTAATTTATCCGCTATTCGACAGCGACTGGCTTGGCTGCAGCAACAGCCCGACAAAGTTATTTTTTGCAAAGAGTCTGGTGTCCACTATGTGGGAGTCACAAAAGATCGATCGCACATTAAGCTATCTTTAGTAGAAAAAGTAAATCGGCAAACAGATTTACTGCAATCTATTTTCGATCTCAACAATCCTTTACATCTAGTGTCTGAATATACTCAGGCGATGATGTTGGGTTTAGTGTGGCAAAGCCAACCTCAAAGAATCTACATAGCGGGATTTGGCGGCGGCAGAATTCCCTTAGTTTTGCACCACTATTTGCCGGAAACGGTTATAGAATGTGCGGATGTCGATCCGATCGCGATCGAAGCAGCTACAAAGTGTTTTGGAGTGCAGTTTGACGATCGGCTAACTGTAACAATTCAAGACGGCAGAGAGTATTTAGAGCAGCAAAAATCAGATTCTCAGTACGATATCATCATGATCGACGTAGCTTTTGGCAACGGCTACTTTCCGCACCGCCTCTCCACCAAAGAATTTTATCAAATCTGCGAAAAACACTTGTCAAGCGAGGGAGTTTTGCTAGCCAATCTGCTGCACAGAGATCAGTTTTATGCCGAAAAAATCACGACTTTTCAAAGTGTGTTTTCTCAGGTGTGCGTGTGTGTTTGCCAGGAAAGTAATAGCATTTTGATTGGTAGCAACAGCCAGATTTTGGAGAAAGATGAGATTGTTGCTAAGGCAAAATATTTGCAAGATAGCTATCAATTTTCATTTCCATTAACAGACAGATCACAGGAAGTAAAATTAGGTAGAGAATTGGCGGAAGCTATACCTAATTTAGACAAAGCTCAAATTTTGCATGACGATTCGCCGCCCGCTGGTTATTTTGATTGCTGGTTATTCTGATATTTATAATAAGTCCGGGTTTACTCTTTGTGGAACAGGCATCTTGCCTGTTACTGATACAATGTTGAGATCACCCAGGGATTGAAAGAGACTGCGGGATAAAATTGCTCTCAGAGTGCGATCGGATATAACTATCGACAATAGGGCAACGCAGGACACGGCATTGCCATTTCCCTACCTCAAGATAATCAATCTTCCTCGATAAGAGATATAACCATCGCCCGATTAATTGTAGGGAAACCGCACGGCGTCGTCTCCTGACTGTAGGGAGTATCAATTCCGATACCACCGGATTTGATATAACTCCTATTTCATATATTCAACCATCTGCTGTTCCAGCTTAGCCAACAATGTATCCACATCGGTTGCCGCTTCCTCAAAACAAACAGGAGGTTCAGGCTTAGGTTCAAAAAAAATTAACTTAATTTGACCTTCACCGATCGCCAAAATCGCCACTTCTGTCTCAGGTTTGTGAGCATTCAACACACCTACAACTTCCTGAATATGACTTTTTACTTGACGGTTCAACTCCTCAACCGCCTCTTTCTTACAATACACAAAACGCGCAGTTTCTGCAACATCAATTGCCAAAATCTCCTCGCTTTCCTCTCCCCTTTCCAGAAATAGCCCCCAAGCCAAAGCAGCCAATTCATTTTGATTAGCTTTCACGAATTTATCTAATTTGCGGCTCCAGCTATTTTCGTTGGGTTTGGACTCAGGGCTATCAAATAGAAACATTTTCTCTTCTTGCTTGTAGAAACTAATATTTTGCAGTCAGTTGTCAGTTAGCAGTTGGCGGTTGGCAGTTGGCTGTTGACTGTTGTCATTAGTTACCCATGCCCAATGGCCCATCCCCAATTACAAATTAGCAATTCCCAATTACCCAAAACCGCTGCGTTTCTATCTTATACCAGATTGCACACGCCAGAGCGCCGCATAAATTCCGTCCTGTTCGATCAGTTGTTCGTGCTGCCCCGATTCTACCACCAGCCCCTCTTCCATGACACAAATGCAATCGGCATTGCGGACAGTAGAAAGACGGTGGGCGATCGCAATTGTAGTGCGATTCTTGGTAATTCGTTCGAGCGATCGCTGAATTGCCGCCTCAGTCTCGTTATCCACCGCTGAAGTAGCTTCGTCAAGGATCAAAATCGGCGGATTCTTCAAAACAGCCCGTGCAATTGCAATTCGCTGCCGCTGCCCCCCCGACAATTTTTGACCGCGTTCCCCTACAATAGTGTTGTAACCGTCCGGCAATTGTACGATAAACTCGTGAGCCTCCGCAATTTTCGCAGCATTTACTATCTCTCGATTGCTGGCCTCAAAACTGCCGTAAGCAATATTTTCTGCCACCGTACCGTGAAACAAAAACACATCTTGACTCACCAATCCGATCGCTCTCCGCAAATCTTTTAAATTCAGGTTATTTAGTTCTATACCGTCGAGATAAATATTGCCGTGCTGTACCTCGTACAGCCTCAAGATTAGTTTCACCAGCGTACTTTTTCCCGAACCAGTAGCGCCAACAATCGCAGTAGTTTTTCCCGCAGGCAGAGTCAGAGAAAAATACTGCAAAATCGGCTTTCTTTGATTGTAAGAAAAAGTAACATTTTTAAATTCCAACTCACCCTTAATCGAACTAACAGGCCGCCGAATATCACCCGTATGAATTGCGATCGGAGTATCCAACAAATTCATCACCCGATTAGTAGAAGCCATGGCGCGCTGGTATTGATCCAGAGTATTTCCCAGGCGAGTCAGAGGCCACAGCAACCGCTGGGTCAAAAACACCAAAACGCTGTAAGTTCCCACAGACAACCGGCCCGCCACCACCTCCAAACCGCCCAGAAATAGTGTTGCAATAAACCCCAAGAAAATCACAACCCGAATCAGCGGAATAAAAGCTGCCGAAAGTACGATCGCCCGTCGGTTGCTTTGGCGGTAAGCTTGGCTTTGTGCTTCGATGCGCTGAATTTCATAATCTTCGGAAGTAAAACTTTTAATAGTAGTAATTCCCATCAAATTATTCGACAGTTGTCCGTTCAGAAAACTCACCTTTTCCCGCACGTCAGCATAGAAAGGAGCAAGGCGATTTTGAAAGGCGATCGAACCCCAAATAATAAAAGGTATCGGCAGCATTGACAGCCCAGCAACACCAGGAGAGGCAGCAAAAAAAGCCGCGCCAATCACAACAACAGTGGTAATTACCTGAATCACCTCATTAGCACCGTCGTCCAAAAAACGTTCGAGTTGATTGATATCATCATTGAGAATAGAAATCAAACCGCCAGTGCTGCGTTCTTCAAAATAAGCTAATTCTAATTCCTGCAAATGGCTGTAAGCTTCCAGACGCAAATCGTGTTCAATATCCTGAGCCAAATTGCGCCACAAATAATCATAGGCATATTCAAAAACAGATTCCAAGGTCCAAACAATCAAACTCACAAAAGTAATAATTGCCAGTTGCCAAAAGACATCTTTTATGCCCCACTGAGCGAGGATAGAATCTTGCTGTTTCACCACCACATCAACGGCAATACCGATTAATGCTGGTGGCGCTAAATCAAAGAATTTATTCAGCAGCGAACAGATACTTGCCAGCCAAGCTTTCAGGCGGTAACGGCGGCCGTACTTCAGCAGCCGCTTTAGGGGATGGACAGGTTTTAATGGATTTGGTGATGCTTGAGAATCATTCATAGGGCATGGGGAATGGGAAATAGGGCCGAGAATTAAAAATTAGTAGGGTGCTCGGCGCGCACCTTACCCTTGTTTAATTTTTAATTCTCAAATGCCCGGTTCCTAGGCTTTAAACGTTAACACTGGCTTCATTTTAGCGACTACACCAACTATTTGCGCCTCAACCTGAACGTCAATTACTGGTTGAATTGGCTTGTAAGCGGCCGGTGCTTCTTCGATTCTGCGTTCTTCGCGCCCGGTAATGCAATCTACGCCAGTTAATCCCAAAGCGCAGTCAGTTTTGTCAACACCTTTGCGACTCATATCGAAGCGCGATCGCGCTCTGCCGGCACCGTGAGAGGCCGCAAAAATCGCTCGTTCCCCGAACCAACCAGCAAATAAGACGGCGCGCCCATCGAACCCGGTACAATTACAGGCTGACCAGAATGTGCGGGACAAGCGCCTTTGCCAGTTACCCAGCCGACACCTTCAGCTCAGGTAATATTGTGAGGCAAATCGTATACTAAGGGAGCTTCGACATCCCCGAAAACTTGCCAGCGCAGAAGTTCTGCTAGCAGCAAACGGTTGCCCCTCCCCACTTAAAGATAATACCTAACCGTCGTCACCACCCGACTTTTTTTAGCCCGCAAAGTCGCTTTCAAAAAGAAAGCAGTTTGATTGTGCAGCAGTCCCTCCCACCAATTTCGCGTCACAAAAGCCGGAATTATCAGCGTTAAATAAACTCCCGGTCGCTGCTCTTCAAACAAAGTCAAAAAGTGCGTCAAAGCCGAACTCACAGAACGGTAAGGCGAGTCCAGAATTTCCAAAGGAATATCTGACTGCAAATCTTTCCAAGCTAATTGTAATTTTTCTCGATCGGTCAAACCAATATCGACGTGAACTGCCACAACTTCATCAGCAATTAAACGAGCGTAATCGAGGGCCTCGAAAGTTCCCCGGTGCAACTGCCCGACTAACACCACTGCCGGATGTGTCACCGTCTTAACTCTAGGTCTGCGAAGATAAGACCTCGGTTCTATTCCCTGAATGCTCAAGCGAGCCGCTACATAGCGATAGTGCCGGTGAATAGCTAAAAATAGACTGACTACGATCGGGATAGTTACTACGACAACCCAAGCTCCCAAAAGGAATTTTGTAGCGAGAATTACAGCCAAAACTCCCGTTGTTGCCACTGCACCAATACCGTTCATCACAGCACTAACTTGCCAACCTTTACCTCGTTCCTTAAACCAGTGAATTACCATTCCCGATTGGGAGAGAGTAAAAGAAGTGAAAACTCCCACCGCATACAGGGGAAGCACCGCACTTGTATTGCCTCGAAAGATGATAATTAAAAGAGCAGCGCAGAAGCTTAGCAGATTAATGCCATTAGAATAAACCAGGCGATCGCCCAACAGCGACAATTGCCTCGGCAAAAACCCGTCCCGGGCCAAAAAATAACAAAGTCGCGGAAAATCCGCATAACTCGTATTCGCCGCCAACAGCAAAATCAACAGAGTAGCTGCCTGCAAATAGTAATAAAATATACCGACACCAAAAATCTGTTTTCCCAACACAGAAAGGAGCGTTTCATGTTCTGTAGGAATCACCTGATAAATATGAGCCAAGTAACTAATTCCCAAAAACATTGCTCCCAGAATTCCCCCCATATAGCTCAAAGTCAGGCGCGCATTTTTCCATTCAGGAGGCTTAAAAGCCAACACGCCGTCTGATATGGCTTCAACTCCAGTCAGGGCTGTACAGCCCGCCGCAAAAGCCCGCGCCAGCAGAAATAATCCCAAAGGTTCCTTAGCTGGAATATTTTGTAATGTCGGCATAACATTACCTGTTGCCTGTTGGAATAAACCGCAGCCAATCAAAACAAAAATGCCAACGAGAAACGCATAGGTGGGAACCATAAATATATTTCCCGATTCCCGCAATCCCCTGAGATTGGCAAACATGATTAGGACAATAAAAACTAAGCACAGTTCAACTGTGTAGGGGTGCAGCGAGGGAACTGCTGAAGTCAAGGCCGCCACCCCAGCCGAAATACTGACAGTTACAGTTAAAATGTAATCAATCATCAGTGAAGCTGCGGCGATCAAACCAGGATAAATACCTAAATTTTCTCGGGCCACAATGTAAGCACCACCGCCGTTGGGGTACGCTTTAATTGTCTGTCGGTAAGACAGCGCCACGATCGCCAACAGTAAAATAATAATGCCAGAAATAGGCAGCGATAAACTCAAACTACTACTCCCTGCTAGTAACAGCACCAGCAGAGTTTCTTGAGTAGCGTAGGCAACAGATGAAAGTGCATCGGAAGCCAGAACCGCTAGTCCTGTAGCGTTGCTCAACCGTTCATGAATAGATGCGCTAGTGGGGAGAGATTCACCTAGTAAAAATCGCTTGAGTCGAGAATAAGTGTACATTGAAACTCAATATATAGGCATCCACAAATCATAATCTAGACGAGGACTGTTTTAAGTAATATTTGGCTCACAAGTTGTAATTCTCTCTCGCTTGTTGAGTCAGCTTCAGCTTGTGTTCGAGAGCTTGCCAATTTTGAGCTTCGATATCAGTGATGAACTCGTCGAGACTGTCGCGGTAAATAGAGAGCGATCGCAACAATTCCTCTCGATTGTACTTTGCCACCATCACTCCCAGTTCGGGATTGCCACCCCCCACCCGGCTCGTATCCCGAAAACCCGAACTCGCCAAATGTTGGGCTAAATTAACAATATCCCGATCGCCCTCTCGATCGCAGGCAGCAACCAGCGTCGCGCTCGCCATGAGCGGCAAATGAGAAATCCAAGCCACAGCTCGATCGTGCTTGATCGGCTCACATCGGTAAACTTTAGCACCCAGCAACCGCGCAATTTCCTCAACCTTATCCACCGCAAACGTCGGCGTCTGGGCAGTCGGCGTCACCACATAAGGCCGGCCCACAAACAAATCCGGTATCGCCGCCTCAATCCCGCTTTCAGCAGTCCCCGCCATCGGGTGTCCCCCCACAAAATTCGGCCACAGAGAAGACACAGCCTGCACTATGGGTGTTTTTACGGAACCGACATCGGTTACAATAGTATCAGGGGAAAGATAGGGCACCAACTCTCGGACGATCGGCTCGATCAACCCCAGTGGCGTGCAAATAAAAACCACATCGGCTGCTGCCATCAGAGACAGGTTTATGCTGGCTTCATTGACAACACCGCGAGCTTGCGCCCGATCGCAAGTCTGCTGCCGACTCGAAACCCCAAAAACATTAAACCCGCGCGATCGCAAATCCAGCCCGATCGAGCCACCAATTAAACCCAGTCCTACAATACCGATATTCATAGCAATAAAATGGGGATATTTGATACGGTGCCGCCCCCATGACAGTCGAGGAACTCCTAAAAAAATATGCCGCCGGAGAAAGAAACTTTGCCGGAATCAACCTGACTGAGGCCAACCTCAGCGGCGTCAACTTGAGCGGAGCCAACCTCAAGGGTGCGAATCTGAGTGTAGCAAACCTAAGCGGAGCAAACCTCAGCAAAACCAACCTCACAGGTGCCAAACTCAACATCGCCAGACTCAGTGGCGCCCATCTAGGTGGCGCCGACCTCACCGACGCCGACCTCAACGTCGCTTATCTAGTGCGAGTTGACCTCAAAAAAGCCATACTCATAGGAGCGAAACTGATCAGAGCCGAGCTGATTCGAGCCGAACTCAGCGGCGCAAACCTCAGCGGCGCAAACCTCAGCGGCGCAACCCTCACCGAAGCCACCCTTCGAGGAGCCAACCTCGCTCAAGCCAACCTTCGAGGCGCTCACCTCAGCGGCGCGTGCTTGACAGAAGCCAACCTCGAACAAGCCAACCTGCAAGGAGCCGACCTTAGCCGAGCCGACCTCAGCGGCGCAGACTTGCGAGGCACAGAACTGAGACAAGCCAACCTCACTCAAGCCGTACTCAGCGGCGCCGACCTCAGCGGCGTCAATTTGCGCTGGGCCATCCTCAGCGGCTGCAATCTCCGCTGGGCCGACCTCAGCGAAGCCAAATTGAGCGGTGCCGACCTCAGCCGAGCCGACCTCTGCCACGCCAACTTGCTGAATGCCAGCTTAGTTCACGCCGACCTGACAAATGCCTATCTGATCCGCGCCGACTGGATTGGAGCCGACTTAACCGGAGCCACCTTAACCGGAGCAAAACTTCACGCAGTTTCGCGGCTGGGCATCAAAACCGAAGGCATGACCTGCAAGTGGGTTGATCTTAGCCCCAACGGCGACCACAGCCAAATTTACTGGTTGAACTCGGGAGGAACCCACGAATTTTTTCATGAAACCTTGCCCACAGTTCGGATTGTAATTGACTCGCCCTTAGACCAAGGCGCTCATTTTGCACTAGCTGCAACTTATTACCAAATTGCCCAACAATACCCGAGTTTAAGTCAGCCTCCCACGATCGAAGTCAGCTCCAGGCGCACCGTACTCGCCTTTAAAATGGACAGCGACGATAAATTATTTGCCACCGCTTACGTTGCCATCATTCCTTTTAACGACGCTGCCATAACTCAAAAAAACCTAATAGCTTTGATGAAAATGATTCAATCCCACGATGCAGGCAAACTTAACGTCAAAGAATCTAAACACGTCCAGTTATGCAGCAAAGCTCTCAACCAAGCTATCAGCAAAGTAGACCAAATCAAAATTTCCAGTTCTTTTCCAAAAATCGGTGAAAGCATCAATTTCTTTCAAATTCCAACACAGATGAGCTTAATTAATTCCCGCGATCAAAGACTCAGCGTGTATCACCACCCAGGCTTCGGCAAGCGCCTGATTAAAAAATACGAGCAAAGTAACTCACCATCGGGTAAGTTAGCTGAAAGCACAAAATTGGCTCAAGCTAATATCACTACCATTTTGGATTTTATAAAAGGCTTCCACAATATAGATGTCTAGGCATATTGCATCAAGTTACAAAAAATGCTTATTCTAGTTTAAAGGTTGGGACAATAAAGCTTTGTTCTAGCTAAGACATCAGGGAAATTGAAAAGCATGGATGCCGAAGAACTCATCACCAAATATGCAGCAGGAGAAAGAGATTTTACTGCCATCCTCCTTTGCGAGGCAAATCTCAGCAGGATCGATCTCAGCGGGGCTAATTTCAGTGAGGCAATCTTGAGCCTCACCAACATGAGCGGCACCAATTTGTCAAACGCCAACATGAGAAAAGCCAAACTTAATGTTGCCAGACTCAGCGGTGCTAATCTCCACAAAGCCAACCTCAGCGGCGCTATCCTCAACGTGGCCAACTTGATTAGAGCCGACCTCAGCGAAGCCCAACTCGTTGAAGCTACACTGATCAGATCCGAACTGATTCGAGCAAACCTCAGCAGTGCTAACTTGACCGGTGCAAATCTCAGCGAAGCAGATTTGAGAGAAGCAACCCTCAGAGAAGCCAATCTAGAGCAAGCCGACCTCAGCGGGGCTCACCTGAGAGGCGCTTTTCTAACAGCGGCCAACTTGGAACGGGCCAACTTGCACAGAGCCGACCTCAGCAGAGCAGACTTGCGAGGAGTCAACCTCTGCAATGCCGAACTCAGACAAGCTAATCTGTCTCAGGCAAACCTTAGCGGCGCTGACTTGCGAGGCGCTAATCTCCGGTGGGCTGACCTCAGCGGGGCGAACCTGACCGGCGCTGACCTCGATGAAGCGAGATTGAGCGGGGCAAACTTGTACGGAGCAAATTTAAGCAATGTCAATCTGTTGAACGCTACTTTGGTACACGCGGATTTGACCCAAGCTAATTTGATTCACGCTGATTGGGTGGGCGCAGATTTGACGGGGGCGGCCCTGACGGGGGCAAAAATTTACGCGGTTTCTAGGTTTGATGTGAAAGCAGATGACATTACCTGCGATTGGGTTGACCTCAGTCCTAACGGTGATCGCAGCCACATTCAGCGCTTTACCCCTGAAGAATCTCAAAGGTTTTTCAATGCTACACCACCGACAGTTCAAATTATTGTCGATCGACCCCTCGACCCCGATGCTAACTTTGTCCTTGCAGCTACCTACCGCCAAATTGCCCGTCAATACCCTGCTTTGAATCATCCTCCCAGTATCGAAGTTAATTCCAGACGCACAATCATATCATTTAAAATAGAGCAGGACGAGCAACTATTTCCCACAGCTTTCGTTGCGATTGTTCCCTTTAGTGATGCAGCATTTACTCAGAAAAATTTGATTACTTTGATCAAGATGATTCAACCCCAAAGTGGTAATAACCTGGGCGTCAGAGTCTCAAATATGGTAGTGCAATTAAACGTAGCCCTGACCAAAACAATGAGAAAAATAGGGGAAATGAAAATTCAGCCGATTCGCCTCGATCGCGAACCGATGTCAACTTTTTTCCAATCACCTACCCAAACTGTACTGGCTAACTCCAGCGCCGAAACTTTGATGATTCACTATCACCCAGATTTTGGCAGAAACTTGACAAATTTACCGGGAGTCAACAAAACCTCTATCAGTCCTGCAATTAAAGCCCAAAGATTTACCACCCCGCCGCTAAATACGGTCATTGAGTTTGTCAAAAGCTTTTATCAGCTCGGTGAGTAAATACTATAATTTAATTTGATATTATTTCTATTTATGCCATATAAAAGTTAGCCGATCGCCATTTTATTCAGGTAAACAAATGGAAGCTGAAGAACTGCTCAAACGATTTGCAATCGTCAAAAGATACACTGAAGGCGACAGAGATTTCACAGGAATCAACCTGAATGAAGCTAATCTCAGCCGCATCAACCTCAGCCAATCAATTCTAAAGGGGGCTAGCTTATTTGTCACCAACCTCAGCGGTGCTAACTTGAGCGAAGCTAACTTGAGCGAAGCTAACCTGAATGTGGCTAGACTCAGCAGCACCAACCTCTCGCGGGCAATCTTAAACGGGGCTACTCTCAACGTAGCAAACTTAGTGAGAGCCGATTTAAGTGCAGCTCAATTAATCAGAGCATCCCTAATTAGAAGCGAATTAGTCCGCTGCGAACTCAGCAAAACTAACTTCAGCGGCGCTAACCTGACTGAAGCAGATTTAAGAGAGGTAAAACTCACGGAAGCTAACCTGTCCGGTGCTAACCTGTCCGGTGCAAATCTCAGGGGTGCTTCGGCTGCTTCAGCTAACTTTCAAGAAGCTAACTTACACGGCGCAGATTTGACGAAAGCAGAACTTAGCGGCGTCAATTTGATCAATGCCGATATGAGACAAGCTTCTTTGCAACAGGTGAATCTCAGCAGTGCCAATTTGAGCGGAGCTAACCTCAAATGGGCTGATTTGACGGGAGCTAACCTCAACGGGGCAGATCTGAGCTGTGCTAAATTGAGCGGAGCTAACCTTAACGGAGCAGATTTAAGAAATACTAATTTAGGAAGTGCTAGTTTCGTTCACGCTGATTTGACAGAAACAAATTTGATTAATGCCGATTGGGTGGGCGCTGATTTGAGGGGAGCAACTTTAACAGGAGCAAAACTGTATTTGGTTCCTCGATGTGGTATCATTTCAGATGATATTACTTGCCAGTGGATTGACCTCAGCCCCGCAGGCGATCGCACTCAGATTCAACAATTTAATTCGCCGTCAGAATCGATAAAATTTTTAAATCACACGCCTGGGTTAGTGCAAATTGGGGTTGACGCACTTTTAGACTACTCAGCAAACAGCACTTTAGCAACAGTTTACAGCGAAATAGCTCGGCATTACCGGGCCATGAATTTTCCTCCTAATATTGAAGTCGGCTACCGCCGCACAACTCTAACTTTTAGATTTGAGAGCGATGAGCATTTATTGCCAGCAGCTTTTTTAGCGATTCTTCCTTTTAAGGATGCTGTACAAACTCAGAGAAATATTATGGATATTGGTAAAAATATTGAAACTCAAAATTTAGATGAGAAACGAATAGTGCAGTTGCGTAAAGCATTGACTAAAGCTACAAATCAGTTAAATGAGTTGATAAAATTGCTCTCTAATATATCACGGCTTAGTCAACCAACAAAGTTTTTTGATTCACCTACCCAAACTATTTTAATTAGTTCGGGACAGGAGAGTTTGATGGTGAATTCTCACGGGAATTTTGGGAAGGGAGGTGCAAGTCATCAGCCGAGTAAATTCTGTTTGCCTCTCGGTCAAAAATTAGTTGATTTTCTGGCCAGTTTTGATTATCTTGAGTGAGAAATGTCAATTTTAAAACCCATTGATTGAGGTAGAAGTCCACAACTCATTGCTCCGCTTCCTGCGATCGAACTCCGAGCCGCACTGGCCACACCATTTAACGATGGCGCGGCTCGTGGCGCGGGCTTTGCGCTTGGGGCGCAGCGCTCTGATCCAAACGGGGCTTCCTGCTGGAGCTTACCGACAGCGGTATCGAGTCAGCTATTTGATGCCGATTTTGATGTGGCCGGAGCCTGTGATTTTAGTGGCGCCGACACCGCTGATTGAGCATTTGAGAGCAGTGGAAATTCCGCGTTTGCAAGAGTGGCTGCAAACAGAGGGGTCGATCGAGACTTATTCCGATCGTGCCACTGGACGAGGCTTGATGCTAGCAGATCCCGAGTCTTGGCTGGCGGCTCGCTTGGCGGGGAATTCGGAACTGCACAGGAATATTCCGACAATTATCGACGGTGTGGATGACTTGGAAGTTTGGACGCGCCAGCAATTGACGGCGGGTTTGCAACCGGCTGACTGGAACGATTTAATGCAATCTCAGCCTTTGGAAGCCGATGCCATCCTCCAAGGGCGGGTACTGCTAACGCGGGCTTTCTTTCAGCATCCGGCGAAACCAGAGGAGTGCTATTTGCTGGAAACGGCAGAGCAAAATATTTTGCAGGGGCTGTTTGAAAAAATCCAGCCAAACCCCCTAATTCCGGCTGCTTGGAGCAATTTTTGGCAGCGGTGGGAAACAAACGGAAAACTGCGGTGGGCGGAAATTAATCGGGAGGCTGGCTCATTTTCTCTGTACTGCGCGCCGGTGCAGGTGGGGGAGGTTTTGAGCAAAATTTGGGACGATCAGCCCGTGGTGTTGATTGGTGGGGCGGTGGATGTGGAACCGAAGGCTCCGATTTTCCGGGAAATGCTGGGACTTCCAGAATTGACGAGCGTTAAGTTTTCGCCCGATCGACAAAGCGAATTAATTCAACTGTACATTCCCAACTGGCTGCCGCTGCCAAATACGCCGGAATTTCAGGGTGTTTTAATTGAAGAAATTCGGACTTTGCTGTTGATGAGCGCGTCGGTGGCGGGTTTAACGGTGCTGATTGTTGGTGATGTACCGCTGAAGGCTCGGCTGGCGGCGATTTTGGCTTCTGAGTTCGGTTCTAGGGTGCAGGTAGAAAAAACAGATGTGGGCGAGAATGCGATTTTGGTGACTGGGTGGGAGTTTTGGCGGGAACATCAGGGGGAATTGAGAGCGCCTCATTTGCTGGCGATCGCAACTTTGCCGCTACCTTCTTTGGAGAATCCTTTGGTGACGGCGCGTGTGGCTTATTATAAGGAACGGCGCAAGGATTGGTTTCGGTTGTATTTGCTGCCGGCGGCGCTGAATGAGTTGCAGCGGGCGATCGCGCCGGTGCGAGAACGTCAAGGGGTGGTGGCGATTTTCGACAGCAGGGTGATTCACCGCAGTTACGGACAGCAGGTTTTAGCGGCTTTGAGTCCTTTTGCGAGGATTGATTATTTGGATACGACTTGGCTGACGCAGGCTTGAGATGACGTGTTGGCGTATAATTTGGTTAGGTATCCAGTTGAAATCTAATTTAGTAGACAAAGATTATGGGTGAAGCTAAGCGTCGCAAAGAGTCGATCGGCGACGAATACGGTAAAGAAGAACGCATCGTTCCCTGGCTGCCAATCACGAAAACCCAAAGCGAAGATTTTGTGAAGTGGACAAGTCGCGGAAGCTGGATGGGGATTAGTCTTTTGGTGGCTTGGTGGATTGTAGTGCGGTTTGTCGGCCCGTCGGCGGGTTGGTGGCAGGTTAACTGATGCCAGACTCGACAAATGCCTGTATTCTTGGCATTGTGTCGAGTTTAACTCGGAAACAAGCGGCTGAATTTTTCGGAAAAATTTAGTTGCGAAGTTCGACTTAGTATGGTATATTAATTATCTGCGGGCAATTAGCACAGTGGTAGCGCACTTCCTTCACACGGAAGGGGTCACTGGTTCAAATCCAGTATTGCCCATTCAAAATTTTAAGGTGACTCATTTAGGCGATCGCAGGAATAGAGGTAACTTTACGATGCAAATAATTCTGAACTCAGAACAAGAAAAGTTATTGCAACAACAGTTAGAGACAGGGAAATATACAACCCCGGATCAGGTAATTACTGATGCTTTAAAAGCTTTGTCAGAAAAACAGCATCTTAATCAACCTCGGCAAGTAGTAACGATTCTTTCAGGAAAACCTGCACAAGATTTACTTGCAGAAAAAATTAAAATCAGCCGAGAACTTAAGAATAATTATCAGCCCGATCCGCACAGACAAGCTTTAGCTGAAACTTTTAGCAACTTATGTGAAGAAACCCAGGCTTTACACGCGGAGCATCCTTTAACTGATGAAGAAATTGCCGAAGAAATTGCAGCTTATCGGAGAGGAGAATGAGAGTTGTTATAGATACTAATATTTTAGTATCTGCGGCGATTGCTGGAAGAAAACCAGCATCTGTTATTACCTGGGTTATCAATCAACCTGATTATGAATGGATAGTGTCAGAAGAAATTTTAGGAGAGTATCAGGAGGTATTAAGTAGACGAAAACTAAAATTAACAGATGATCAGAAAGAAAGATGGTTGAATTTGATTCAAGGTTCCACCCAACTCATTGATGTCTCTATAGAAATTGATTTTCCTAGAGATCAAAAAGATGCTAAGTTTATTGCTTGTGCACTCTCTGCTAATGCTGATTTTTTAATTACAGGCGATCGCGATTTTACTGAAGTTCAGAGTTTAGAAAATACGTTAATTATTTCTGTTTCTATGTTTGCACAATTGATTATGAATTAGACACTGTTCAAGAAGGCCAAAATTGCCATAGCTTGCCGGCAGGGGCCCGATCGCCCAAAGCACCACTTTATACTACACCTATGCTACACTAACATTGTAGCTCGTGCCCCCGCAGGAGGTTTCCTCATGGCAAATGCCAATATTCCTCAAAATTTCAACTTAATCCTACCCGCAGGAACCCAAATTGTCACCCGAATCGAGGTCAAAAACCCCGCCAGTGACCAATCTTGGAAACCGGGATTAGTAGGCGTCATCGTTCAATCGCCTACAGACAATTCCCACGCATATTTAGTCAAACTCCCAGACGGAACAGAAGTTAGTCTGCGGCGACACGAACTCAGTATCCGCAAGCAGTTTCAGAGCGAAGGATTGCAGTCAGGAGGAGATTTTCTTGCAGAATACAATCTCTATGATTCTGTAATTTACCGCTGCATTGTTGGTTCGAGAGCGTATGGTCTTGATAACGAGCAATCCGATACAGACAGACGCGGGATTTACCTGCCGCCTGCAATACTTCATTGGTCGCTTTACGGCATTCCAGAACAATTGGAAAACAAGGAAAATCAGGAATGCTATTGGGAACTGCAAAAGTTTCTAGTTTTGGCACTAAAAGCTAATCCAAATGTGCTAGAATGTTTGTACACGCCTTTAGTAGAAACTGTTTCTCCTGTCGCACAAGAATTGCTGGAAATTAGGGAAATCTTTCTTTCTCAATTGGTTTATCAAACTTACAATAGCTACGTTTTATCTCAATTTAAAAAAATGGAGCAAGACCTCCGCAATACCGGGGAAATTCGTTGGAAGCACGCGATGCACTTAATTCGCTTGTTGCTGTCAGGAATTACTGTCCTCAAGGAGGGGTTTGTACCCGTTCGGGTGCAGGATTATCGATCGCAACTTTTATCTATCCGCAACCAAGAAATATCCTGGGATGAGGTGAATCGCTGGCGGTTGAGTTTGCACGGTGAGTTCGATCGCGCTTTTGCTGCAACTTCCTTACCGGAACGTCCTAATTACGAGAAAGCGAACCTGTTTTTGATTAAATCTCGTAGAGGTGCGATCGGCTAAAAGGGCGGGTTTACGAGATGCTTAATTTGAGACATATATGGTTGGTAAAACCCGCCCCTACAGGTATTTGCGATTGTTTAACCGGAATTGAAATTAACATTGATAAAATGTTGAAAAAATGACAGAATACATCTCGAATCTCGCCCCAATTATCTCCGTTCAACCTTATCCGCTGCTGTTTGTTACTATCAGCGGTTCGCACTTATACGGGTTTCCTTCCGCCGATTCTGACTTCGACTTGCGGGGAGTACACATCTTACCACTACCGAAAGTAATTGGGCTGATTGCTGGAGAAGAAACCATCGAAGTTTCTGAAGTTCGGGATGGAATGCAACTCGATTTAGTAACTCACGACATCAAGAAATTTTTTGAGTTGCTGTTGAAGCGCAACGGCTACGTGCTAGAACAACTGTATTCGCCGCTAATAGTTTACACTACAAAGGAACACGAGGAATTAAAGGATCTCGCCTCAAACTGCATTACCAAGCACCACAGCCACCACTATCTCGGTTTTGCTCAAACTCAATGGAAATTGTTTGAGAAAGAACGCCCGCGTCGGGTTAAGCCGCTGCTATACGTTTACCGAGTGTTGCTAGCTGGGATTCACTTGATGCAAACGGGGGAAGTTGAGGCGAATTTGGTAAAACTTAACGAGAAGTTTCAGTTGTCGTATATTCCTGATTTGATTGCTCGCAAGCTGGCTGGGGAGGAAAAATCAGTGCTGGAAGATACAGATATAGAATTTTATCAGCAAGAGCGCGATCGGCTAATTAATATATTAGAAGATGCAAGTTTTACAAGTCATTTGCCGTCAAATCCTCATGCAAAGGTTGCTCTTAACGATTTTCTGGTAAAGGTGAGGATGTCATCTGTGAACTAAGCTGTTCCACCTCTAATTAGTCTTTTCGTGCAGCAAGCAGCCTATATATTAGTCGTTTGGTGCGCCGCCGATCACAGAATCTCCAGTCCAGGACACATCAGTACCAAAGAAAGCGGGTTTTTTATCCTGCTCAAAGGCCATAATGCAGCATTTTTGTCGTCCATCAAACCGGGTTTCAAGTGATTTACCTTGATAGGTTTCTGTTTGCGGGTTCGCTAAGGACAGGTATGCCGAGATTTTGCTCATCGGTAACTTGTGCGTTTTTTCCTGGTATGTAAATATTCCAACTTACCCCACCTATATAGGTCTTGATATATGAAATCAAGGCGTGGATAAATACAACGATGCCCACCATTTCTAATAACTCTTCAAGGGTCACTACTATCGCGTAGGATAGATCCTGCATCCCCGTTGTAGAAGCTAGGTATCCCCCTAGCAGTTCCACCCCCATTGCTCCTCCAATATAAACAGCGGATGCTGCAACAAACAATTTTCTTGTGGCAACAGGAAGGTGGAACACAAACTTACTATAGGATAATAGAAATATCGCTACCAGAAAACCGAACGGCACAACCCAAGTAAAGTAAAGAAATCCTGTGGCCTTTAGCAGGCTTCGCATCGGGTCAATCAATTTTTCGTGCAATTGACCAGCTTCGTCTATAGATATATATAAAAATATGAATGATAAAATTTTCCAGTGATGCTTGTATGGATCGCTATCCAAATTTTTCGCATAGGCGATCACACCCAGCAAGAGAGAACTAAACAGCAATGCCAAAACAGAGTAGAAGCTTGGAAGGTTCCGCTCGTAATCAACGTTGAATACCTTTGAAAAGTAGGCTGCAAACGGGGAATCCGGGAAGAAGTGCAGATTGATGTGACTTAAAGAAGATAGTACAACTAGACAGGTCACCACTCGAAGCAAAAATTGGGTTACAGCCCTAGGAGCTAAAGGGATTTGGAATTTCATGTTCTTTTAACCGTTCTCTTAAGCTTTGTTTAAGAGAATCTTATCAACAGACAAAAAAAAATCGGTCTACCCAAAGACACAGAAGACTCATCTGGGTGAAGGCCTTATTTTTGTTGTTACCGTAGGATTAAGGAATTTAGCAGACCTCGATCGCCCTTAATTTTATGGTGGCTATATAATTTTTTTTTGTTTCCTGAAATGTAAATTAGATATCTCCAAAAAAGAAGCTGAAATCCTTACTACGGTTTAGTCGATATCTAAATTCGATCGATATCTGCCAGAGAAACTCGGCTTCAGGAAGCCGAGATCCCTCAGTACCGAGGATGTCTGTAATCAAAGGTCATCACTCATTAATCGAGAGTGAAAACCCTGAGAGGAAATAAGAGGTCGATCGCGATCGAGTGATTCGCCGCCATTTGTTAACCTAGACTTCCCCCAGCAAGATCAAAAAATCTCCTTGTCAAAGTTAATTAGCTTTCAGTCAATTGCTGATTTCCGAAGTTTTTGCTGCTTTACTTATTTTTCGTACCTGCGCGGCGTGTAAACCCAAACATCTCCATATTTGCGAGGAATAATCCGAGTTTGACTCGAACCGACAATCACTAAAGTTCTCATGTCTGCATCTTCCGGCTGGAATTCGCCGAGGGTGCAAACGCGCACAGATTGACCGGGCCGGCCGAGGTTTCGCCCCAATATGACGGGGGTATTAGCATCGCGACTTTGCAACAAAATCTCGATCGCCCTTCCGAGTTGCCAAATCCGCTGTTTCGAGATGGGATTGTAAAATGCGATCGCGAAATCTGCGATCGCAGCGGCCGAAAGCCGCTGTTCTATGACCTCCCAGGGCTTGAGAATATCCGAAAGGGAAATCACGCAAAAATCGTGTCCGAGGGGTGCTCCGATCGCAGCAGCGGCCGCCTGCATGGCTGAAATGCCCGGTGCTACCCGAATATCGATGCCTTGCCATTCGGGTTTGGCGTCAAAGTCGATCGCCTCAAACACCGCTGCAGCCATCGCAAAAATACCCGGATCTCCCGACGAAACAACGGCGACAGATTTGCCGGATGCTGCTAAATCTAGGGCAAAACGCGCGCGATCGATCTCTTCGCGGTTGTCGGAATCGTGCCGCTTTTGCCCTTCCCGCAGGGTTCCAGCTAAGTCGAGATAGAACTTGTAACCCACCCAATCCGTGGCTTCGCGCAGAATTTCCTTAACCTCCGGCGACATCCAGGGCGCGCCTCCAGGGCCGGTACCGACGATCGCGAGTTTGCCGCGGCTAAATCCGATCGCGCTAGCATTTATGGGTTCGGCGGCCAGGGCGATCGCGCAATTCAGGGATAAAGTGGGATCGCATTCGATTAACTGACTGTTTGCACCTGCTGCTGTCAGGGCAATTTGTGCGGCCTTATTTTCGATGAATTCAATTGAGTCTAATTCGACAAGTTCGGAGAGATTGAAAAAGCGGACGGGGACTTTAAAATATGCTGAAACTGCTTCTAATACCGGATTTCCCATTTCATGTTTTAAGGCAAAAAATCCAGCGATTGCAGCGGCTGCCAAATTTGTTTGTGCCAGTAATTCCTGCACGCAAAACAGGGCTATTTCTGGCTGAATATTCGATAGATTCGCAAGTGCAACTGCCACAATTTGCGGATGGTAAACTAAACAATCTGGCGTCGGCGCAATTGCTTTTTCGGTGACGCGGATAGTTAATTGGGCGTCGGGGGCGATCCTCTCCGAGGGCTGCGCTAACGGCAAATTGCTCTCGGAAAGCCAGCTTGCAGCCCCTTCTAGGCGTACTTTTGCCCCCGCGAGCAAATTTGAAATAAAAGTCTTCGCATCCTCTGGATTCGCCAAATAATAGCCTTGGGGAGGACTCAGTAAGGCGGTGCGAAACCGGATATCTCCGGTGGTGGTAATTGCAGGTTGTACGCCGAGGGCTGCTGCAATCTCTCTGGCCAAATCATTAACGCCGTGCAAACCGCCCAGCAGGGGTACGACGGCGCTTCCGTCTTCGGCGACGGCTAAAACTGGCGGTTCGGCGCGTTTGTCTGACAGCAGCGGGGCGAGGGTGCGGATGATAATTCCGGCGGCGCAGATGCCGATGATTGGGGTTTCTGTGGCAAACAATTCCCGCAATGTTTCGCCGAAGTTGCTAAAGTTGATGTCTGTGTTGGAAGTGCGATCGATTAAACCGTAAATCTGGGAACCGGGAAAATGTGCGGAGATTTTTTTGGCGATCGGCAGGCTGTTTTGACCTAAGATAACTATTGCGGGAGGAATTCGATTCACGTTTGTAACTATGGCTGTGTTTGGATTGGTTTGATTATTTTAATCGCTTCTTACTTTAATAAGACATATTTGACGAACCGCGAAGCCGCGCGTAAGCGCTAGGGCGCGAAGGAAGAGAAAGAAGAGAAAGAATTGAAGCAAGAAGTTTTTCTGTTTTATTAGTGGCACAGGCATCTTGCCTGTGCATCTCTGCAATTAGTTTATCATTAAAACAAGCAAATATTCGGAGGTTTGGCTGTGAAACGCATTGTTTTAATTGCAGGGTTTGAATCTTTTAATGCTGATTTGTACCGTAAAGCTGCCGAGTTGGCTGTTTCTGGCTGTCAGGGATTGGAAGTACGGGTTTTTAGCGATCGGGCCCTCGCAGAGGAACCTGACGCTGTAGCCACCGCTCTCTCGAATGCTGATGTGTTTTTTGGGAGTTTGCTGTTTGATTACGATGCGGTAATGTGGCTGCGGGAAAGGGTGCAACATATCCCTATTCGCCTGGTTTTTGAGTCGGCTTTGGAATTGATGAGTCTTACTCAAATCGGCGCTTTTAAAATGGGCGACAAGCCGAAGGGAATGCCGAAGCCTGTTAAATTTATTCTGGATAAGTTCAGCAATGGGCGAGAAGAAGATAAGCTGGCTGGTTATATCAGCTTTTTGAAGGTTGGGCCGAAGTTATTAAAATATGTACCCGTGCAAAAAGTGCAAGATTTGCGAAACTGGCTGATTATTTATGGTTACTGGAATGCGGGCGGTGCGGATAATGTTGTCTCAATGTTTTGGATTATTGCCGAAAAGTATTTGGGGCTGAAGGTAGCAGAAATTCCGCCGCCTGTGGAAACTCCCAATATGGGTTTATTGCATCCCGATTATAATGGTTATTTTGAATCGCCTCGGCAATATTTGGATTGGTATCTCGGTAATCAAAGTGCTAGGGGCGGGCAAGATGCCCGTTCCACAAAAGAGGCTAGACATTTTGATAAAAATAGTTATAACGGGCAAAATGCCCGTTCCACAAAATTTGAGACTAATTTGTCTGAAAATTTAGACCGGATTTCTAACGGGCAAGATGCCCGTTCCACAAAATTTGAGACCAATTGGTCTCAAAAAGTGGAGGGAGGAAAATCCCCTGTTGTGGGCATCTTGCTTTACCGCAAACACGTTATCACCAAGCAGCCTTATATTCCTCAATTGATTCGCTATTTTGAAGATGCGGGAATTGTGCCTTTGCCGATTTTTATCAATGGTGTTGAAGGCCACGTGGCGGTGCGGGATTGGATGACTACTGCTGATGAAACTGGGCGCAGAAAACAAGGCAATATTGAAACTCTTTCGCTTTCTAAAGATGCTGTGGAAGTTGATGCGATTGTTTCTACTATTGGCTTTCCTTTGGTTGGCGGGCCTGCGGGTTCGATGGAGGGTGGAAGGCAGGTGGAAGTTGCTAAGCGGATTTTAACTGCTAAAAATGTACCTTATTTTGTGTCCGCACCTCTGCTGATTCAGGATATCCATTCTTGGACTCGTCAGGGGATTGGAGGTTTGCAAAGTGTGGTATTGTATGCTTTGCCTGAGTTGGATGGCGCGATCGATCCAGTGCCCCTGGGCGGTTTGGTGGGTGAGGATATTTATCTGGTTCCCGATCGCGCGAAACGCCTGACAAGTAGAATTAAAAATTGGGTGAAACTGCGGCAAACTCCGCCATCTGAAACGAAAATTGCGATTATTCTCTACGGGTTTCCTCCCGGTTACGGTGCGGCGGGTACGGCTGCTTTATTAAATGTACCGAAATCGCTGCTAAATTTCCTGCACAAACTTCAAGCAGCAGGTTATACAGTTGGAGAAATTCCGGCTGACGGGGAGGAGTTAATTCGCAGGGTTAAAGACGCGGATGAAGCTACTGGTGACGGGCAAGATGCCCGTACCACAAAAGAGACTGTTAATGTCAAAACTTTAGAAAAATGGCTGGGCTACTTGTCAACAAGCCGTATCGAAAAACAGTGGAAATCTTTAACTGGTACTGGGATTAAGACAGACGGCGATGAGTTCCAAATCGGTGGCATTCAACTGGGGAATGTTTGGATAGGTTTGCAGCCGCCGCTGGGAATTTCGGGCGATCCGATGCGCTTAATGTTCGATCGCGATTTGACACCTCACCCTCAATATGCTGCTTTTTACAAGTGGCTGCAAAATGATTTTCAAGCTGATGCTGTGGTTCACTTCGGAATGCACGGCACTGTTGAATGGTTGCCGGGATCTCCTCTCGGAAATACTGGCTATTCTTGGTCGGATATTCTGTTAGGAAGTTTGCCGAATCTTTATATCTATGCCGCCAACAATCCGTCGGAATCGATGTTAGCTAAACGGCGCGGTTACGGTGTTTTGATTTCTCACAACGTGCCGCCCTACGGCCGCGCTGGCTTGTACAAGGAATTGATGGCTTTGCGGGATTTGATTGCGGAATATCGGGAAGATCCGGCAAATAATTATGTGCTGAAAGAGGCTATTTGTAAGAAAATTTTAGATAGCGGTTTGGAGGCTGATTGTCCGTTTGATGAGGCTCGCAAGTTGGGTATTGCTTTTAGTTTTGAAAATGTGGGAATGTTCAGTTCTGATGCTTTTAACCGCTATCTGGTGAAGCTTTACGAGTATTTGCAGGTGGTGGAATGTCGCTTGTTTTCTTCTGGTTTGCACGTTCTCGGGGAACCGCCTAATTCTGAGGAAATGACCTCTTATCTTGAGGCTTATTTTGGGGAGAGGTTATCACAAGAACAGGTAAAAGAAATTGTTTCGCAAACAAGCACAGGCAAGATGCCTGTGCCACAAGAGGGGTTTGGCGGGCTTTTTGAGGAGGGTTTGTTGGTGCGGGATTTGTTGTTGCAAACGACGGATGAGTTGACTAATCTTTTGCGGGGTTTGAATGGGGAATATATTCTGCCGGCCCCTGGTGGGGATTTGCTGCGAGATGGGGCTGGGGTGCTGCCAACGGGCAGGAATATTCACGCTTTAGACCCTTATCGGATGCCTTCTCCGGCGGCTTATGAAAGGGGGCGCGAAATTGCTCGGAAAATTATTGAGAAGCACCTTGAGGAACATGGGAATTATCCTGAGACTGTGGCGGTGATGTTGTGGGGTTTGGATGCGATTAAAACGCGGGGCGAATCTATTGGCATTTTGCTAGAATTGGTGGGGGCTGAACCTCTTAAAGAAGGTACTGGCCGCATTGTTCGCTATGAATTAAAACCGTTAGCTGATGTCGGTCATCCCCGGATTGATGTGTTGGGAAATCTTTCGGGAATTTTTCGAGATAGCTTTGTGAATATTATTGAATTGTTGGATGATTTGTTCGTGCGGGCGGCGGATGCGGATGAACCGGAATCGGAGAATTTTATTCGCAAACACGCTTTAATCTTGCAGGCAAAAGGCGTGCAGAATTATTCGGCAAGGTTGTTTTCTAATCCGGCTGGGGATTTTGGTTCTTTGGTTAACGATAGGGTTGTTGATGGTAGTTGGGAATCGGGGGATGAGTTGGGGAAAACTTGGGAAAGTCGCAATGTTTTTAGTTACGGGAGGAAGGATAAGGGGGAAGCGAGGCCGGAGGTTTTGACTCAGTTGTTGCAAGGGTGCGATCGCATAATTCAAGAAATTGATTCTGTGGAATACGGTTTGACTGATATTCAAGAGTATTATGCGAATACTGGCGGTTTGAAGAAAGCCGCAGAAAAGCAGCGCGGCAAAAAGGTTAACACGAGTTTTGTAGAAAGTTTTTCTAAGGATACAACTCCGCGCAATTTAGAAGATTTGCTGCGCTTGGAATATCGAACTAAGTTGCTAAATCCTAAGTGGGCTAACGCGATGGCAAATCAAGGTTCTGGCGGCGCTTATGAAATTTCGCAGCGGATGACGGCATTAATAGGTTGGGGCGGAACGGCTGATTTTACTGATAGTTGGGTTTACGATCAGGCGGCTGATACTTATGCTTTAGATGAAGAGATGGCGAAGAAGTTGCGGGAGGCCAATCCTGAAGCTTTTCGCAATATTGTCGGCAGAATGTTGGAGGCTAACGGGCGAGGTTTTTGGCTGCCGGATGCGGATAAGTTGCAGCAGTTGCGCGAGTTGTACGAGTTAACAGATGAGAAGATTGAAGGGGTGACAGTGTAGTGTTTTTAATATAAATATTTAGGGGCGGGCTAGAAGCCCACCCCACAATAGTTTCAAAATTTCTCAGGTGCAAGTTAGAGGCGCGGCTATTAAATACCTCGATCGCCCTGCGGTTTTGTTACAGGAACTGACGGTTTATTGTTTGGAGAATTAAAAGCTCGATCGACCATATCTCCAAAGGGAACAAACTGCGGTGCAGACGATGGAGCTCCGGTTCTGAACGTTGTAACTGGCCCGCTGCCGTCTTGGGCAAAATTAATCAATCTCGTTAAAGCATCACCGGGATTTTTAGCATTGCGCTTGTCTAGGGTGAACAGCAGATTTTGAGAGTTGCAACGCCCCTGTCCGTTCACGTAACAAACTACGGGCAAGTTATTAACAATTCCTGTTGTTAACTGCAAGTTGCTCAATCTTCCACCATTCTGGGCAACAGCTTTTGTCAATCTATTGGAAACAATTTGACAGCGCTGCCAAGGTGTATATTCGCGACCGAATTCGGTAGATTTCCACAGAATCATTGGATCTGTCGTGACATTTCCCCGCCGCGCAATTGTGACAAAATTCCGACCGGAAGTAACGCACTGAAATGTTGTTCTAGGGCTATTCCAGTTGCTCGTTGGAGCTGCTTGCACTTGGCTTGCCAAGGCGACAGTACCTGCGAAAACTAAAGCGGATGCTAATAAGGGTGCAGTCAATTTCATAATAACTCCTGCCACTAAGGCAGCTAAATTTATGTAGGAAGTCATAGTTGTAGGGACAGGGCAGTGTCCGTACCTATTCAAATTCCGCTGGTTGGCTGTCACACCCGGATATTTTTCAAATATTAAATCAGGTTAGTTGCACCTCTTGTCTGTAGGTACATGGCAGTGTGGTGTGTTTATTTCAACACTTGGAAACGTGGCTTTAGGAACACGGCACAGCCATTTCTTTGTTTCCAACACTTCGAGACTGTGGCACAAGTATCCTAGATAGTGTTTTTAGCTACATTCTTCAAAGCCAGAGCAGTCAACAATGGTAAGTAAAACTAGAAAGCACAGCTCGGAAATTGGCTGGCAAATAAATTTTTATGAAACCTCGAATCATTGTTTGCGGGTTGGGCCACACGGGACACAAGATTTTTTGTTTGTTGAGACAGCAAGGAGCGATTGTGGTTGGTATTAGCGATCGCCCAATTCGCGGCGAAACTTCTGATGTGGTTGTCGGCAATTTGCAAGCAGCTTCTACCTTGTTGGCGGCGGGCATTCAAAACGCTCACACTTTAGTAATTGCGGCAGACGATGATGCTGTAAATTTGGCAATTTTGATGCAGGCGAGGATTCTCAATCCTCAGATTCGCATCATTAACAGATTGTTTAATACTAGCTTGGGCGACAGAATTGACCACACTTTGCCCGATCACACTTCCATGAGCGTTTCATCATTGGCTGCTCCGGTTTTTGCTTTTGCGGCTCTCGGCAATCAGGCGATCGGACAGTTACGTTTGTTCGATCGCACTTGGGCGATTCACGAAGAATATATCGATGAAATACATCCTTGGAAAAATCGAAAACTGAGCGATTTGTGGGACGATCGATCGCGAATGTTGATTTATTATCTGCCAGCTGCTAACAAAACTGATTTAGTATCGGCGGTGCTTGCCGATCGGCAGTGTCAGCAGGGCGATCGGCTAATTGTTGCCACTCAGCCGACTCTCCACAGCCCCCAAAAAACTTTAACTCAAAAACTGCTAAAAACATTAACTAGCCTGCGCCGATTTCAGCAGCACAGCCAAGCAGCAGTAATTGTTGTATTGACGCTGCTGGCAATGATTGCCGTTGCTACTGCCACCTATATTTGTGTTGACGATAATATCTCAATTGTTGATTCTCTCTATTTTTCCGTAGGGATGATTACCGGAGCCGGAGGCCATGAAAAAGTGGCAGAACAAGCTCCAGAAAGCATTAAACTATTTACAATTCTCATGATGTTAGTTGGAGCCGGCATCGTCGGCATCTGCTACGCACTGCTCAACGATTATGTATTGGGAACTCGCTTTACCGAATATTGGGATGTGGCGCGAGTGCCGCAGCGCCATCATTACATTATTTGCGGGCTCGGAGGAATCGGTATCCAAATTGCTAAAGAACTGCACACTAACGGTTACGATATTGTGGCGATCGAGCAAGATCCCAACTGCCGATTTCTGAACACGGCTCGCTCAATGAAAATTCCGGTCATTCAGGGAAGTGCCAGTTTACCTGCAACTTTGGAAGCTGCTAATGTTAAGCAAGCGGCAGCACTTTTGGCGGTAACTAGCAGCGATATGTCTAATGTCGAAATTGCCTTGAGCGCTAAAGGATTGGCACCAAAACTATCAGTTATTGTTCGCAATCAAGACCCACGTTTTGCTTTGATGGTGCAGCAAGTTTTTGAGTTTGAAGGAGTTTTGAACCCGACGGAATTGGCGGCTCCTGCTTTCGCAGCGGCGGCGATTGGAGGCAGAATTTTGGGCAACGGAATGACGGCTGATAGTCTATGGGTTTGCTTGGCCACATTGATTACGCCAAACCATCCTTTCTGTGGCCACCGTATTCAAGATGCTGCTAAGTCTGCGGATTTTGTGCCTCTGTATGTGGAAACTAATTGTCAAACTCTCCACGGCTGGGATTTACTGAATTGTTGTTTGAGTACGGGGGATGTTTTGTATTTGACGATGCCGGCGAATCGGTTGGAGCAACTGTGGAGAACGACCTCGGAATTAATTAAAACTTAATGGTTTGATGCGGTAATTTATTTTGCCGATCGCTCAATTGCAACTACAAACCTGATAAAATGGGCCCTGTATAGTAAATAGGACTTACGGCTAATCCTCAGAAATCCGGTTTCTTAGGCCAAGTTCTAGTATAAATAACCAACAGAGTCTCAATTAGTTGCGGTTTAGAATGAGAAAATTTTTAGCATTATGTGTGTTTGGGCTGATAATGGCGATCGCCTCTGTAGCTGTCGCGGCTCAACCTTTGTTTCTCGCTTATCCTCCCGCCAACCACAAAACTACAGCCGATCGCATTTTTTTAATCGGTACAGCGCCTGCACCGGGACAAGTGTTGGTAAATGGCAACCAAATTTCGCGCACCGCATCCGGGCATTTCGCCCCTACTTTTCCGCTGCAACCCGGCGAAAATATCTTTACCTTGCGTTACGAAAATCAGGAAGTCAAAATTAAGGTGACGCGCGAGTCAAATCAGCCGGAAGCCCCTGTAGGATTGGCTTTTGCTAAAAATTCCCTGACGCCGAAAGTCGATGTGGCGAGTTTGCCGGGAGAATATATTTGCTTTGGGGCGATCGCACCTGCGAATGCTCAAGTTTCGGTAAAATTGGCGGGCGTTACTATTCCTTTAAAAGCGCGATCGCAAGTCGAACTACCCGACAACGCATCTGTACTGTTAGATGCAAATTCCCCCATCAAAAAAGGCGGCAGCCAACAGTATCAAGGCTGTGCTAAAACTCCCCCCACCCCACCCTTGGCAACGGGAAGCAATGAGTCTAAATCTTCCCTACCAAAGGCTGAAAAAGTTGAATTAGGAGTGCCTGTATTTGAGCTAACAATGAATGATAAAACTATCAGCCAACAAGGTACTGGCAAGATTACTATTCTTTCTCCGGCTGACTTAGAAATAGCCGAAGTAACAGCAGATCCTGGTGTCGCCCGAACTGGGGCGAGTACAGATTTTTCTCGGATGACACCGCTGCCGAAGGGAACGCGAGCAACAATTATCGGGCGCGAAGGAGAATGGCTCAGACTCGATTACGGTGCTTGGATTAAAGCAGCGGAAGTGCGAATTGTCAAGGATACAGTGCCTCCGCGCTCGATTATTCGCAGCGCCAGCTCGCGTCAAGTTTCCGGCTGGACAGAGGTATTATTTCCCTTAGAAACACCCGTCCCAGTCACCGTGCAGGAAGGAGAAGGCACTTTTACTTTAACGCTGTACAATACTACTGCTCAAACTGACATTATTCGCGTTTCTGATGACCCGGTAATTTCACGTTTGGAATGGCAACAAATCTCGCCACTGCAAGTACAATACACTTTTAATCTCAAATCTGCCCAGCAGTGGGGTTACAAGTTGAGATACGATGGCACAACTTTAGTGTTGTCTTTAAAACACCCGCCTGCGAATACAAGCATGATGCCGAATTCGCAAGCAAAGCCCTTATCGGGAATTAAGATTCTCATCGATCCGGGGCACGGCGGCCCGGAGGATGGAGGTGCTGTGAGTCCAGTGGGGATTAGAGAAAAAACAGTAGCTTTAACAGTGTCGAAATTGGTGCAACAGGAATTGCTAAATCGGGGCGCGAATGTGGTAATGACGCGGGTTGAAGATGTCGATTTGGATTTGCCACCGAGGGTGGAAAGGATTCAAAAAGAAGAACCTGCGATCGCAATTTCAATTCACTACAATGCTTTGCCAGATAACGGCGATGCCATTAAGACTAAAGGCGTCGGTGCTTTCTGGTTTCACCCGCAAGCGCACAGCTTAGCAGTGTTTTTGCACAATTATTTAGTTGCCAAGTTGAACCGTCCGAGCTATGGTGTATTCTGGAACAACTTAGCCATGACTCGTCCTGCCGTTGCTCCATCTGTTTTAATGGAATTGGGATTTATGATCAATCCCGAAGAATTTGAATGGATTGTGAATCCGACAGAACAAAAGAAATTAGCTGAGGCGATTGCCCAAGGTGTTACCGAATGGTTTGCCTCGGTCAAATAATAGTTAGTAGTAAGAACTGAAATCCTTCTCAAAAAATTCATAGTCAGGACTTCAGTTCAGTCAATCCACGGAAATGAAATAATGCTAATTTTTACTCAATCAAAAGCCTTTTTTATTGCAGCCGTCGTTGCAAGTTTTAGCTTCTCACTTTACAGTTTTCCTGTTTTCGGCAAGCAGCAAAGTCTTTCTCCCGCAAAAGCAGAAGCTTTAAAAAAGCAAACTCATTGCTCGTTTATTACAGGTGAAGGTGGCGCTGTTAACATTCGCAAAGGCCCAGGCAATAAGTACGCGGTTGTAGCTAAACTCAAAAGAGGAGACGGAGTTAGAGCTGTCAGCAGACAAGGTAATTGGGTGAAAATTGCGGCCAGATTTTCGGGTAATCCTCCTAATGAAACTTTGACAATCCTTGACGGTTGGGTGAACAATCAATTTATTAATGGCTGTTCCGAAGACCAATTTGACAGGTGGCGGCAATAGGGAATTTGGTTTGTAGTAAGGATTTCAGTCCTTAGTTGAGATGAAAACTAAAGTCCTCACTACAAACCACACCAGGAGATTTTTAAAAGTGGTACAAAAAAGGATCTCGCCCTGATTCATTGTTGCATTCTCAACCAGCTAAACACCTGTTCAGCGGTGATATTCAGGGGAATCATTTCGGGAACCGGAACGACATCGCTACCTTCGCAGAATTGAGGTTGTTGGTTGGGTAAAAACGCTAAAATCGATCGATCGTCTGGATCGATTAGCCACCCCAACTGACAATTATGTTGCAGACAGTGAATAATTTTTCTAGTTACGCGATTTGAGCTTTGCTGTGGCGACAGGATTTCGATCGCCCAATACGGTGCAATTCGCACATCATCCACTGGTTCGCCACTGTCATCAAATTCAATTTGTTCCCATAATAGTACCGCAATATCTGGAACAATCGATCGACCGCCAAACGTACACCGCAACTCTGGAAACGCATAAGCTATCTTTGGATTTTCCGTCACCTGATTAATTTCGTTGCAGCCTTTTAATCGCAATAAGCTGTGCTTTGTGTTCGGCAGTGGTTTTTGGATAATCTCCCCCTCAATGTATTCGCTAGCCGGTTTGGTTTCTGGCAGTTTCAGAAATTCTTCCAGGGTGAAACGCCCGATTGCGATTGTCATAAATAAATTCCTCGATTATACTATCTCCAGTGTAAGAAAAAAATATTTATCTTGCATGAAAATGGTGCTATCTCACCTAATTTTCCGGAACAATCTGCTGTTTAAACTCAAACAAATTAGGATTTGTAGGGTCATAAAAAGCCCGCAACCAATGCACGTTTGGAGATCCAAAAGTTTCAACTCTAGTAAAGTTTTTCATTCTAGGTAATTGAGTCTCATCGGTAAAACGGGGTAAAGGTTTATCGATGCGGAAATAGTGAGTATCGCCGTGGACGAATACAACTTGTCCTGGGAAATTACCTGTTTCTGTTTCGAGAGTTGCGATAAAATCGTTGTAGCCACTTCTTCTTTTGTCCGTCGGATCGAGTTCAAATCCCGGATTTGCCTGTGCAATTAACACAATTCCTTTGCTGTTGCTGCGTTTGGCTAAAGCAAAACATTCTTTTATCCAGGCTAAGTTAGCCCAATTGCGATCGGCATATTCTGCATCTGCTTCGGGAGTGCGGCCAAAATTGTTGTTGCTTCCCGGCATATTAATCGCGAAAAACACAACGCCATGATAAATCCAGCGAACATTTTCGCGGAATTTAGCAAACTGCGGGTTTTCGCTTTGACGGGTGAGAGTTAAAGTGCGCTTTCCCAAACTTTGATTACCTTGGTTGAAAATTTCCCGCAGTTTAGCGAGTCTTTCTACTGGATCGTAACTGCCGTTTTTTGAACGGTGGCAATCCGTCCATTCATTGTCACCATAAACTAGAATAAATGGAATTTCAAAATTATCAAATAACTGCTTGCGACTGAAAAAAGTTGCATCATCGCAGACACTAGAACCGTTTTTAATGTCGCCGTCGTGGACTACAAACGCTGCGGGCGATCGATTGATATCTGCAATCAAACTCGGAAATTGTGCTTCCTGTTCGGCACTGTAGGGCAAATCACCAATCAAGGCAAATTCAAAAGGTCGATTCCCCGAAGTTTGAGCATAAGTTAAAATACCAAAACCCGTAATTGATACAAAAACAATAAAGGCAAGAATTAGATAGTTTTTTTTCATCTATTTAACCGTAACTAAATCAGTTATGATACCATATAAGCCGACAAGTCACTCTCAAAAATCATGGATTTTCGTCGGTTGCTCTCGCTAATTGCCATGCTTTCGATCGCAGGCTGCAATATCCAAACGCCACAAACCAACACACAGCCTACAGAAAGTCGTAGCTTGCGGGGCGGGACGCCATCGCCAATTGCAGCCCCTGTTCCCGCCGAACCAAAGTCGGAGATCAAAGAAGCGAAACTAATTGCTGTCGGCGACATCATGATGCACAGTACCCAAACGCGATCGGGCTACGATGCAAAAAAGAAAACATACAATTTTGACAATTTCTTCGCACCAGTTAAAAGTATCTTATCAACAGGCGATTGGGTCATCGGAAATCTCGAAACACCTTTAGCGGGGGAAGATGCGGGCGGATATACGGGATATCCGCTATTTAACGCACCGGCTCAATTAGCAGATGCTGCTAAAAAAGCCGGATTTAATATCTTGACAACCGCGAACAATCATGCTTTAGACCGTGGAGAAAAAGGGGTAATTAGGACGATCGCCAATCTGAGCGATCGCAAAATTGCGTTCACAGGAACAGCCACATCAGCCGCCGAAGCTTCACGCACTTTAATCAGCACCAAAAACAACATTTCATTAGCCAAGCTAGCCTACACCTACGGCACAAACGGCATTCCCATACCCAAAGGCAAAGATTACTTAGTTTCGCTAATAGACGAAAAAAAGATAGTCAAAGACATTGCCAAAGCCCGAAAGCAAGGAGCAGATATTATCGCAATTTCCCTGCATTTTGGCGACGAATATCAGCGACAGCCAAACACCCAACAAAAACAATTAGTTGAAAACCTATTAAAAGCTGGTGCAGACATCATTCTCGGCAGCCATCCCCACGTCGTTCAACCTTACAAAATTTTTAAGTTTCCCGGAAAAAATGGCAAAACTCGCAAAGCTGTAGCAATTTATTCAATGGGAAACTTCATTTCCGGTCAGAATAAAAAATATACAGACTTAGGCGTAATTTTGCAAGTAAATATTCGCAAAAAACTTCCCGAAAAAACCACCGAAATTACAGATGTGAAAACATATCCTACTTGGGTACAACGCTACAGCTTGAACAACAAATTAAACTACCGCGTTTTGCCCTTAGCAAAAACTGTCACCGATAAAAAAGATCCACTCTTAGCAACTTCGCAATACCCAATTTTATCAAAATATTTGCAGGATATGAACAATCATCTTAACTCTTTAAATAAACCTCCAGATAATAAGAAATCCCTCCCTTAAGGCGGGGGGACTGAATAGCACTCTATCTAAGTTTTAGGTTTTAGGTTGGATACTTAGTCTATTCCACCTACCACCTACCACTTATTTTGGAGAAGTGTTTTTTACACGTAACTGAACAAACCTAGAGCGCTCTGAGTTAAAAATCTGTCCTGCAAAACGGCAATTAATTCGTAATTTGAATTTTTTTCGCGGTAAATAGCAGTGCCAGAAATTCCCTGAATTGGAGAGCCATCTAAGAGGTAGTCAGACGCACTTCCTGGCAGTTGAATTGTGTCTGCAAAGGGCAGATAATCAGTAATTAATGCGTAGTCACCATCGCCGCCAACATTGTAGAAAGCCTGACCGGGCGCACCGAGAACGAAGGTATCCAATCCTGTCCCGCCAATCAGCGTATCTGCATCAATTTCCGCCCCGTAACCGTAAGCAATTATTCGGTCATTTCCGCTACCGCCATCTAAATAGTCGCTGCCATCGCGGCCTACGCCACTATCAGTTAGGATGTCGTTTCCATCGCCGCCGTAAAGAGAATCATTTTCCGTGCCACCGATGAGAAAATCATCTCCAAACTCGCCGTCTAATTTATCGTTCCCGCTACCTCCAATTAGGATGTCATCCGCATACCCGCCCCGCAGTTCGTCATTACCGCTACCCCCATTTAATTGGTCGTATCCATAGCCACCGTCGAGGAAGTCATCGCCATTTTCACCAAATAGTTGGTCGTTGCCAAAACCGCCATAGAGTGTATCGTCATCTTCGCCACCGTACAGAAAGTCGTTTCCGCCCACGCCGACTAGAGAATCATCCCCTGCTAAGCCGTAGATGACATCATTTTCTAGGGTTCCTTTCAAGCTGTCTGCTTCTTCAGTTCCAGTGATAACCATTGTTTTAGTTCCTGAAATTGCTAGTCGGGAGCGCAAATCGTGCGAGCGAAATTGCCATCGAGGTGGGATGGCAAAATCTAAGAGCGCGATCGCTCTCCCTTAATCAGTTATATCTACTTTAACTATTTTGAAAATTTTCGACCAGTCGCTTATTTGAGTGACACTCATTTTAGGGAACTCAACTGCTGAATGAGCGAATCAATCTCCCCTTCCACATCAGCAACCTGCTCAACATCGGGAATCTGCTGGCGCTGCACCATCACCACCGGAATTCCCAGTTCTCTAGCCGCAACAACTTTAGCATAAGTAGCAGATTCTCCGCTGTTTTTACTAACAATTATATCAATCTGGTATTTTAATAGTAATTGCCGCTCGTATTCCAATGTAAAAGATCCCTTGCTAATAACAATTTACCGTTAGGTATAGGAGTATTTAGTGCAGGAGGATCGATCGCCCGCATCAAAAACCAAATAGTCATTGATCTAGGGTGCGTCAGGGAAAACGATATTACCCGAAATCGCGGTACGGCAGTGCCGTTTCCCTACAAATCGGGCGATCGTTACATCCGACCCGGTTGATTTTACCCGTTACCCGAAATTAGGACACCGCACTGCCGTTTTCCTACCATTAACCGGGGAATCGTTATATCCGATCGCGCGATCGCCCTGGACTCCGGGAGATTCTGATGGAGTTCTTCTGTATAATTCTCACCGTGAGGACAAACTATTCTTGACGCTAAAACACGAGCGTCGAAAGTAAATTTGTCTCTCAAGTTGAGTACAAGTTTCCACCTTGACTCCCGGCAAGTCGGGAGCATCTCAATGAAAACAGGCAAGCTAGAAATTGAGATTCTCCCTACATACCTTCGGGCTCTGATGCGATCGGGCGATCGACAAGATTGCTGTAGGGAAACCGCACTACCGTTTCCTGACTGCTGTTTCCTTACCCCCAGTTTTTTTTAAAGTCGCATAAATTTTCCGTAAATACCGATCTACACACTTCCCAAACCCAAAGTTAAAATATAGCCAATAAAAAAAATAGCTCTTCCTAGCTGTTTTTTTGGCAAGCTAAATATCAGGGAGTTCATCTACGTGTCAATAAATAAAACGCTTAAAGGCAGAGCCACTACACCTGCTGCAGGTTTTACAATGATTGAGCTATTGATAATTCTTTTAATCATAGGAATATTTTGTGCGATCGTCGCCCCCTCTTGGCTAATGTTTATCAACAACCACCGTTTAAAGCTATCGCTCGATAGAGCTTATTGGGCAATGGAACTTGCCCACAGCAACGCCAAACGATCCAAAATTTCATGGCAAGCCAGCTTCAAACAAGTAGGAGAAAATGTACAAATAGCCGTTCACCCAGCCGACATTCCCCCAGCTCAAATACCAGACAGTCAATGGAAAAACCTAGAACCGCAAATTCATATAGATCCAGATGAAACAACAGTGCTCCAAGTAAATGAAAGCAACGAGCAAAAAACAAACGGCACAATCCGGCGCGTCATGTTCAACCACAGAGGTTGCCCCGTATCTCGAAGCGACCACGATTGCACGCTAACGAGTATAAGAGCCAAAGGAACCCTAACGCTATATCATCCCAGCTTAAGAAACAGCCAACGCTGCATCATCATCTCCACTCTTTTAGGACATAAACGCACCTCCAAACGACAATCAAAACCCAACGAAAATAAAAGATATTGTTACTGAGTCACTTATGTAAGGTGCGTCAGGGAAAACGATATTACCCGAAATCTGGACACGGCAGTGCCGTTTTCATACAAATTGGGCGATGCTTACATCCGATCACCCGATGAATTATGTTGGGGGTAGGGAAACGGCATTGCCGTCTCCTCCATCGCCTTGTTGTCGATAGCTATATTCGATGTCAATTTCTGACGCCACATCTCAGATATAATCAACTACTTCTTACTCGGCGCAATCTTCTCAATAGAAATCAGCGCCTCCATCACCGACTCCACAATCGGAGCCGCCACCGTACCCCCCGAAGAACCCTGATTAGGCTCATCAATCACCGCCAGCACCACATACCGAGGAGCCTCCACAGGCATTATCCCCACAAAGCTAGTAATAATCGCGTTCTTAGAATAACCCCCACCAGCATTAGCTTTTTGAGCCGTGCCTGTTTTTCCAGCAATCCGATACCCAGGAATTTGTGCAGCTTTCCCCGTACCACCATCAACCACAGTTTCCATCATTTCTAACACCTGCTTAGTAGTTTCCGGCGAAAAAACCTGCTTTGGAACCGCCCTCGGAAGCTTCCAATAAGCTTCACCTTCCCTATCAAAAAGTCCCCGCACAACGTGAGGAGTCACTAACTTGCCACCATTAGCCAAAGCGCCGTTAAGCTGCACCAACTGCATCGGAGTAATCGAAAAACCTTGCCCAAAAGCCGTAGTAGCAACTTCCACCGGAGAGTTAATAAATTGCTCTCGATTTTTAAGTTGACTGCTTACTTCAAAAGGCAAATCAGTTCCCGCAGTTTGTCCGAGTCCGAGTTTTTCTAAAGCTTGATAGTAAAGAGAAGGTTTCATTGTTCTCATGATGTGCACCATCCCCACATTACTAGAATGTTTCAAAATCTCAGTAACAGTCGAAGGGCCGCGCGCGCCTGCTCTTTGGTAATCGGAATTTTGGATAGTCCAGGGATTCATATAAATCCGACCTTCATCGTTAAACACAGTATTAGGTTTCACCGCACCCGCTTCCAGAGCGATCGCCACATTAATCGCTTTAAAAGTCGAACCAGGCTCATAAACATCAGTGACAGCCCAATTTTTATAGCGCGACAAATCGAAATTAAAATATTGATTCGGGTCATAAGAAGGTTCCGCCACAACTGACAGCAATTCCCCGTTACGGGCATCCATCACAATCACTGTGCCCCGCTTCGCATCGTGTTGTTTCATTTTTTCCTTGAGGGCACTTCGGGCAGCCCGCTGCAAGCGACTGTCGATCGTCAATTGCAATTTCAAGTCATCAAGCTGTACAAATCCCGCCGTCAGCCGATCTGGAACCCAATTCCCATTGCTCGACCTGCTAAACTGAATCGACGGCATCGATCGTTCCAACAAATTCTGCTGGCTGTATTCCACCCCGGCTTGTCCCTTCCGTTCCCCGTCCACATAACCGAGGATATCCGCCGCCAACTCCTGCTGCGGGTAAAAACGCTGCTGCTGCCGCAGCAACTCCAAGCCATCGACCAGACTCTCTTTAATTTGCATCTGAGCGACGCGATCGGCAACCTCTTGAGGCAGAGACTCCGCAATTGTAATACCGCTTTCAGCAAGATTAAACCTGCGTATCAGTTCAGTTTCCGACGTAGTGCCCGGAGTCAGTTCGATCGCCAGCATCGGAGCCAATTTAGCAGCAATTTCCGCCTTCGAGTGGTTAAACAACTTCGGGTGAGCGTAGAGCGTGTACACCTGTCTGTCGATCGCCAAAACATTTCCTGCGCGGTCAATTATCGGGCGTCTCGGTACAAAGGGCTTCGTTTTGAGAGTTTGCTGCTGCTCGGCCTGTTTACGCAGCGCCGGAGCTCGCGTCACCTGCAAATAAAACAAATTCACAGCCAGCCCCAGCCCCCCCAGCATCAACACCGCCCACACCGCCCACAAACGGAACTTGCTGCGCTTTAAACGCTCCACCGGTCGCCCCCAAGATGCAGCCGTCTGTTGTGGCGATCGGCCGAAACTGCCGGAAGATCTAGGTTTGGCTGGTTTTTCCCACCCAGTACGCGCGGCGAAGCTATTCCGTAGGGAATCGCCCGCCTGTTTTTTGCGTTTAAAATTCGGCGATCTGTAGCGGTCAAAACGGGGGTCGTAGCTCATGGCATTAAAAATTCAATAGCAAGTTAGAGCGTTTTAGAATTTAGAATTTATAACTTAAATCTTAAAAGATAAAATTCACGACTTGGGAATGATATCAAATCCGTTAGCATCGGAATAGTAAATTCAAGTTCGCTGTTCACTGTTGACGGTTGACTGTTCACTGTCCACTGTCAACCGTCAACCGTCAACATCATAAGGAGTGTAACCGGAAATGATATGAGCATTCCCTATCAGGGTTTGGATCACCTACAGTTGCATTCTATTTTTTGAAGTGGTCTTAATTATTTTTAATCTGTAACTTACGGTGGGAAGCAGAAAATCGATCGCGACTTGCAAAAAAGTCAAAAAGGAAATTAGATCCTCCAATTCTCAAGCCCTCGGACACTCAGGCCCTCGGGCGCTCTCCGCTTTGACACAGGTTTAATAGCCCAGCGGTGTTTCCACACCGGCTTGACTCTTGAGAGCGGGCTCAGAATTTGGTGCCGCAACGGGCGATCGAGTTTCAGGGGCCGGCTGCAAGAAAATCGTGTCCCCAGGATTCTGTGGAACCAAACCGGTTTCGGAATTTTGGGCTTCTTTAGCAAGTTGGTGTTTCAAGACTTCGCTAGAAGCACTCAATTGCTGTTCCCGGAGGCGCAGAGTTTCCAGTTTTTGATACTCCTGACTCCAGCGCTGCTCGCCGTAAACTGTCAAGCCGTAGAGACTCAGAGCACCGCCCAAAAGCATAAGCGCTACCACTGAGGAGGCGCGCTGTGCCTGCAGGAGCGATCGTAACCACACTGGCTGCTGCTGGCGATTGGGCAACACTTTCAGCACTGATGCCGACGATCGAGTCTGAGCCTGTTCATCTGCTGGCGAGTAGTTGGGCAATACCGGCCCTGTCTTCGCCCGCCTAGCTTTGGCAATAGAAGTAACTTTGCTTTTGGCAGCGCCAGCAGCGGGCTTGCGGGTCGATCGGGAGCGGGGAGAATCGGGGGATCTGATAGCAGCGGTCATAGAGTTCACCAATACGTAAAATGGGGTAGCTTCAGCTTGATTGAGGTTAAAAGTTTTTTGTCTCCGAGATCGCCAGTGGTGGCTATCTGCGTTCGATCGGTTATCCTTACCAAGGATACCTCACAAGCCAACCAACCCATCCTACCACTGGTCTCTTTGACTTCAGGATTTGCCAAAAAAAAGAAATCTTTGCTGGTTAGCGATAATCTATGTGAAATTTATTAATAAATGCAGTATTGTAATCAACGAGCGAATCGTTGAGCTATTCGTGCCAGCATTGTTTCTCAAGTACACTATTCCCTTCCTTGCGATGGGTTTTCAATGTTAAGGAGTTTTTATGAACAAGGGATTAATTCGTTTGACTTTGGTAGTGGGCTTGGCAGCCGCCCTCGGCGCCTGCGGAGGTGAGACCACCAGCCCCACCAGCCCTTCTCCGGGCGGACCTGGCACTACTACTACTACTCCTCCTGCTGCTTCTTCTCCATCTCCAAAGGCCACTCCCACTACTAGCCCTGCCCCTACTCCTAAAAAGCCCTAACAAGGGCTCTGTCCGAGTCGGTGCCCAACGAGCCTAGCCTCGGGGTGAAAAATGGTTCGCTCCTCGCATTTTTTCATCTCATCGGTCTAGGTCTCAAGTTGGGTGGTAGTGATTGTCTGATGCTTTTACTACTAAAGTTCAGTACGTCCCGTTACCGCAGCAAAGTCCGCTGATTCGCTGCGTTACAAAAACATTCCCTTTCAACTAGAAAATTTGACCAATAATTTCTTGATGGTACCCGCCACGTGATTTATCCGTGGAATCAATCCCAAATCCAAAATCCTTGCATCCTCAAGCCCCCGGATTTATCCGTGGTGTCAATCTCAAATTTAAAATCTAAAATCTCAAATCGAATGACTCCCGGCCTGCAGGTCTTGAAACTCAAACCTGTGACAGGATGTTTGAGGACATTGCCACTGCTGCTGCCTCAACTGAATATCCACCGGAGGCAAGCGAGACTCGACGCAAATTTTGCACTCTATCCAGTCTCGGTTGCCTTCCCCGCAACTGTTCCCACAGACGAGAGGAAAGCAAGCAGAGACTTGGATGCTCGTCGAAAACTGGCTCGATGACAGCAGCGGCATTGCTACTCGATTTGTTGACTACGAGTTTCGCGTCTGTGCGGTCAAGCACATCGAGCCGTCTGTTTTGAGCAAGTTTAGTGATTCAATTGGTGCCGCACCAGTTCGGTATTAACCCTGCCTCGGCAAAACTCGCTCCAGTTGCGCCTCAGTGCTGCTTTAAACCTATTGCACCGTCGCTGGTAGGATGGTGCTAGTTTGGTAGGCAATTCCTTGAGGATGGCAGATATTGCTTGCTGTTGTCGCCATGCTGAGTGCTTTAGCTTTGATTCCTCAATACCGAGTTAAGCATCCTTGGCTGTTTGAGCGTATTGCCCAAATTCATGGACTTTGTGGGGAAACCCAGCCTCCAGAATCTGAAAGTCTATCGATCAGGCTATCCTCCCTACCTGAAAATTCCAGGTAAACTATTAACTGCTGACCCACACTTACAGGCTTGACCCTCCTGTCGCGGCAAATCGACAATAGTTGGAAAATTTTCCATATCACATATTAAATAATAAGTCAAGGATATTTCGGAAAAATATAAATTTTTCAATTTGTTTTAATATTTCTATACTTAGATGTTAGCAGCAAAACCCCAGCTCTGCCGCCGGCAAGGCAACAGCCTGCCGTGTGTGCAAGGGCGCGCGCTGGAGCTGCAGCAGTCAAGATCATGCTAATCAGTGGTAGGATCAGCGATCAAAAATGTATCCAAATGTAAAGTGCAGCGCCGCTCTAGGTTTTGAAAGCCATTTAGTTAAAAGATTGAGGTAAGTAGTTTTATGCCCGCGACCGTCCCCTTTGAACAGATTGACCGCATTGTTTGGAATCAGCACCACGATCCATTTGAAGTGCTAGGCCCTCACGCGATCGAAGAAAATGGCAAAAAAGTCTGGGTCGTCCGAGCTTATCTGCCGAATGCGGATGCGGTATCCGTAGTTTTGCCGGAGGCCAGGGCCGAATACCCGATGAAATCAGAACATCACCCTCACTTTTTTGAATGTACGATCGACACCCCAGAACTAGCAAACTATCAATTGCGGGTCAAAGAAGGGGAACACGAGCGCTTCATCTACGATCCCTACGCCTTTCGATCGCCCAAACTCACAGAATTCGACCAGCACCTATTCTCAGAAGGCAATCACCACCGCATTTATGAAAAACTCGGGGCGCACCTCACCGAAGTAGGCGGCATCACAGGAGTATATTTTGCCGTTTGGGCTCCGAATGCCCGCAACGTCTCTGTTTTAGGAGATTTCAACTATTGGGACGGCCGCAAACATCAAATGCGGAAGTCGCAAAACGGCATCTGGGAATTATTTATTCCGGGACTATCCGTGGGAACTTCCTACAAATACGAAGTGAAAAACCAAGACGGACATCCCTACGAAAAGTCCGATCCTTACGGTTTCCAGCAAGAAGTGCGGCCTAAAACAGCATCAATTGTCACCGACTTAGACACCTACACTTGGCACGACAGCGCTTGGATCGAAAAGCGGCGGCACACAGACCCACTGACGCAGCCGATTTCGGTTTACGAATGCCACATCGGTTCTTGGCTGCACGCGGCTACTGACGAACCCGCCGTGCTAGCAAATGGGGAAATAGAACCCCCCGTGCAGGTTTCGGAACTCAATCCCGGGGCGCGCTTTCTGACTTACCGGGAATTAGCCGATCGGCTGATACCCTACGTCAAAGATTTGGGATTCACCCACATCGAAATGCTGCCCATCGCCGAACATCCTTTCGACGGTTCTTGGGGCTATCAAGTAACTGGCTATTTCGCCCCAACTTCCCGCTACGGCAAACCTGAAGATTTCATGTATTTTGTTGACCAGTGCCACGCCAACGGCATTGGCGTACTGGTGGACTGGGTACCGGGACATTTCCCCAAAGACGGCCACGGCTTGGCTTTCTTTGACGGAACTCACTTGTACGAACACGCGGACTCCCGCAAGGGCGAACACAAAGAGTGGGGAACCCTAGTATTTAACTACGGCCGCAACGAAGTGCGGAATTTCCTAGTATCAAACGCTCTGTTCTGGTTTGACAAGTACCACATCGACGGGATTCGCGTGGATGCCGTAGCCTCGATGCTTTATTTGGATTACTGTCGCGAACCGGGAGAATGGCTGACCAACCAGTACGGGGGCCGGGAAAATATCGAGGCGGCAGATTTTCTGCGTCAGGCGAATCACGTCATTTTTAGCTATTTCCCAGGGGCGCTGTCGATCGCCGAAGAATCTACCTCTTGGCCGATGGTATCATGGCCGACCTATGTAGGCGGTTTGGGTTTCAACCTGAAGTGGAACATGGGTTGGATGCACGATATGCTCGACTATTACCACATGGACCCGTGGTTCCGCCAGTTCCACCAGAACAACATAACTTTCAGTATGTGGTACAACCACAGCGAGAATTTCATGCTGGCTTTGTCCCACGATGAGGTAGTCCACGGCAAAGCCCACATCATCGGGAAAATGCCAGGGGACGAATGGCAAAAGTTTGCAAACGTGCGGTGTTTGTTTACTTTTATGTTTGCTCATCCCGGAAAGAAAACGATCTTTATGGGGATGGAGTTCGGCCAGTGGCAAGAGTGGAACGTTTGGGGGGATTTGGAGTGGCGTTTGCTGCAATTCGAGCCGCACCAAAAGTTGAAGCTGTTTTTTAAAGATTTGAACAATTTGTACCGCAGCGAAACGGCACTTTACAGTCAAGATTTTGCTGAGGATGGGTTTGAGTGGATTGATTGCAGCGACAACCGACACAGTGTCGTGGCATTTGTGCGCCGAGAGAAGGATGGCGACGAGTTTGTGGTGACGGTGTGCAATTTTACGCCGCAGCCGCACTCTCACTATCGCGTAGGAGTGCCGGAACCAGGTTTCTATACGGAGTTGTTTAACAGCGACGCGCGGGAATACGGCGGCAGCAATATGGGGAATTTGGGCGGTAAGTGGACTGAGGAGTGGTGGTTCCACAACAGTGCTTATTCGATCGACTTGTGTTTGCCACCTTTGGGGGTCTTGATCTTAAAGCTCGATCGGGCAAAAACAACAGCAAAATCTCAACAGTTTTAAGTTGTGAGTCATGAGAGTTTTGAGTTAAACATCAAAACTTTATTAAACCTAAAACTTTGAGGGTATTTAGAAACCCGGTTTCTTGCAGAAACCGGGTTTTTTCTGTTTTGTTGTTGCGAACAAAGGAAGTTCTGCAACGGATTCGCTTTCTTCGGATTTAAGGAGTTTAATATTAATTCCGGTTGCATCGGAATGATTTAACCGCAGAGATCGCAGAGATCGCAGAGGAAGAGAAGAGAGAGATGAATAATTTCGATGCACACAGAAAGGATATAATAACTCTTCTAAATACTTAGGCTACCCCTCGAGTCCGATCGGCGGGGGAACCGCGAGGGTATAAGTTCCAAATACTACCGCTAGGCGAGCGTACCTCTTACGAATTTTTAATTTCGAGTATCGGAAGCGCCAAGATTATAAGAAACTTTTGACTGCTCAACTGTTACTACTTCCGAAAGAGATTGTTCTGTCGATACCTCTAAAGCTGGCAGTGGTAGATGCTTCATTTCCCAAACTTTCAGCAAAATTAGATATTCATAAAAAGCTTGCAGCGTGCACCAAGCCAATCCCGCTTGGCCGTCAAGAAATCCGCCGAGTAAAATATACATATAGAAAAAGCGCACCACAGGCCGCAAAGGCAAGCGCAAAGAAAAATCTTTCAAAGCGCGGCGCCTTTCCACCTCCGACGCGCCAAACAATAAATCCCACCAATTTACTTGACCTGCTTCTAATTGACGGAGAGTTTCAGCCGCCTCGTCAGTCGAGTAGCGGTTGTGCTTTTCAATCCAGCGGGAAAGACCTTTGCTGCAAGTATAGTGAGGGTAAGTTTCCTTCAAAAAGTGAGTAGGCCCGTTGCAGACTTCCCGTTCAGTGTGACCGTAGTCAGTAAACCAAACTCGGTCTTTGCGAAAGAGACGCATTTGATAACGGGGATATTGAGTGCTGCGGCGAATCCAGCGCTCCATAAATATTACTTTTTCAGCTACGTAATAGCCGATATATTCTTGACTTTCGATCGCCTTTAAGCATTCAGCAAACAGTGCAGGCGTCATCCGCTCGTCAGCTTCGAGGATGTAAACCCATTCGTACTTGCACGGCACTTCTTGGAGCATCCAAGTCCGCTGGCGTCCGTGAGTTTCAAAGCGGTGCTGCACTGTTTGCACGGCATAGTTCTGAACAATCTCAAGGGTGCGATCGGTGCTGAAAGAATCAACTACAATGATATCGTCACAAAGCAGCGCCGATTCAATGCAAGCGGCGATATCAATCTCTTCGTTGTAAGTCAGAATATAAATTGAGAACATTCCCAGCTTTCAGTAAGGGCAAACTATTTGGTAAACAAACTATTTCTCAGGGATGTCTCGACCAGCGCGATCCCTGCCAGCGCTGGTCAATTTTTGCGGCGGCCGAACCGCAGAATTCCCATACTTCTCAATCCCGTCCAACCAACAGTAATGTAGCCGATTGCTAACAGCAAACTGGTGATTCCCGTCTGCAAACTCGAATTTCTCGATCGAGTTCTTAACTCTTTCTCTTTTTGTTGCTTGCGGGTGCGAATCTCATTACGAGCTTGAGTCGGAAGTGCTTGAGCTTGCTGTTCCAGGAACTTGTCGAGGGCTTTCGGGTCATTTTTCGACTCCTCCAGCACAGCTTTCAATTCCTTGGGCACCTCTGGACTCTTGAGTGCTTGTTGCAGCTTCCCGTTGTCTTCCAGCAGCGCCCCTATCTGGCTTCGACGCTGGCTTTTGAGCTGTTCTACCTGAGCTTTAAATTGAGGGCTTTTAAGTTGTGCCTCAAGTTGACCTTCCGCTTGTCCCGCTTCTTGATCGACTTGAGCCAGAGCATCCTTGAGTTCCAAACGAGTATTGTTGAGGTGAACGGGAACCAGAGATAGGTAAACTAGACCTAACAAGCTGGAAATCAACAGCGCCCAGAATCGCAAGTCCAGCCAAACATTGCGTCGCTCAATAGAGACTCCACTGCTGCTGTCCACCCAAAAGCCAGTCATCAGCAGGGCGATACCGATCAAAGGAATAATGCCCCTGTCAACTATCTGAATTGCTGCGGCAAGCTGCCAGCCTCGATTGAGAAAGTCCGAAGTTTCTCCCGGCAGCGACAGAACAATGCACTGAAGCAAAGCAGAGAGAATCAAGATAATCCCGACTACTTTTAGAGTTCGAGCAGCTACTGAAGAAAATTGACGGCTATTACTTGCTTTCATAATTCGTGTTAGATAATTCTACACCGTTAGATTCAAGGGGGTAGTTGAGTGGATTTTGTTGAACGAGTTTAGCTATTTTCCACCAAAATAGCTGTTTCGGGTACCGAACTCGACTTTCCTCTGGGTTTTCACAGGCTGCGGTTGCGACCCAAAAGGTCGAGTTTCTGCACAGCTATATACAGTTGGGCACAGGAGGCTGTGCGCTTCTGGGGTGGCTGTAAAGCTTGGTCAAGATAGCGCCCACAAACTACAGCAAGCAACTGCTGGCTTCTTCTATAGTCTGAGGAATCCAGCGTAAAAATGAGCTCTGCACGCTTGGGTTCGGTGCTTTTAACTAGCTTTCGCTCGCGTGGCGGTGTCAGAAATAATAGACACAGGAGGAGCGCGTTGCGTAGGGTTTCACCCCCTAGGGCTCCCACTACCCGATCGCCTGCCCGAGGCGGTGGAACTAAATCCCTTGTCTTATAGTAATTGATATAAGAGAGGGCGGGAATAAATAATTGTTTACCAACCTTTTTAACCTCCAATTACCAACAGCACGATACTGCAGTCACAAATACACGAATAGCGGTTTTTTACTTGGGAATTCTGTTTACCATATTAGTTTCGTCGCTGGTAATTTTTACTTATAAATTCTTGCTTAAAAGTCACAAATTACTAATACCTAGTTAAGCACCTGTAACTATTAATTATTGCCAGATTGAAGGATTTATTATTCAATATTAAAAGTGCAAAAAATCAGATTTTTTGGTAGGATATTTTTGCTCGCTGTTCAAATTTGGTGGTAAGGACCGCAATGATTTCTAATGTTTACACGTTGAAAGAACTTGAAAGATCGCTCGCATCCGATCCGGACAAGTGGCGTCCGCTCGTGTTTACTAACGGGTGCTTCGATATCCTGCACTGCGGTCACGTCCGCTATTTGCAGGCAGCAAAAAATTTGGGGCGATCGCTCGTGGTGGGCTTGAATAGCGACGCCAGCGTGCAAGCTATCAAACCGCAGCAGCCGGGATTGCCACCCCGCCCGATCGTACCGGAAAATCAGCGAGCCGAAGTGTTAGCCGCCCTTAAACCAGTAGACGCCGTAGTAATTTTTTCCGAAATTACAGCAACTAAACTGATAAATATCCTGAAGCCTGATATATACGTTAAAGGAGGCGACTATCAAGTCGAAACTCTGCCGGAAGCACCGGCTGTTATCGCCGGAGGTGGCAAGATTTCCTTGATCGAAATAGAAGTTCCGAGTTCTACCAGTGCGATCGTCAAACGCATTTTACAATTAGGTACTTAACCCTCGATCACAAACAGCAAACAGTGAGCTAAACTCAGAAGTTGCCCCATCAAAAAACACGCTTGGTACGCGCGGCGAAGCTATCCCGTAGGGAATCGCTCGTACAACTTCATCCCAATTGCTAAGCAGGAGATAATTTTAATGGAACTCACAAGCAATAATACGATCGCGGAAATCCTACAAAGACACAAAGCAGAGTTACTAGCAGACTGGCTCAAAGAACTGCAAAATACCGGGCTGCGGCGGGACGACTTGATGAGAGCCAAAGAATTGCGCTCCGAGTGTCAAGAGTTCCTGCAATTGCTCCACATTGCAGTGGGGCACGGTAACTTTAGCGACATCCAGACACCCGAATGGGAAAATATGCGGGTGTTGCTAGCAGAAGTTTCGCGATCGCGGGTTCAGAGAGGCTTTACTCCCTCAGAGATAGCGAGTTTCATTTTATGTTTCAAAAAGCCATTGTTCGATCGGCTTTGTCATGAACTGACAGAAAACCGCGACGCACTTGTCGAACAACTTTGGCTTTCCACCAGTTTATTAGACCAGCTTGGCCTTTGGGTGACAGAAATTTTTCTCAAAGCTCGCGAAGAAGTCATCGAACGCCAGCAGCAAGAAATGCTCGAATTGTCAACACCCGTAGTCAAACTTTGGCAAGGCATTCTCGCTTTACCCATGATCGGGACTCTCGACAGTGCCCGCACTCAAATAGTCATGGAAACTCTGTTGCAGGAAATCATGGAAAGCGGCTCAGAATTTGCGATTTTAGACATTACAGGCGTGCCGACTGTTGACACTTTAGTTGCTCAACATTTATTAAAAACTGTAGCAGCCGCCCGTTTAATGGGTACTGAGTGCATCATCAGTGGCATTCGCCCGCAAATAGCTCAAACCATAGTTCACTTGGGAGTTGACTTGCAGGATATTCTCACAAAAGCTACTTTAGCAGATGCTTTTAAAGTCGCGTTGCAGCGCCAAGGTTTAACTATAAAAAATCTTAAAGAGGAAAGATAAACATATTGCAGTCTGAGATTAAAATTCAAGTAAAGCTTAACACATAGGTGAATTTGTGGAACGAATACCGATCCTTCAAATGGGAGAATTTTTGCTAGTAACAATTCAGGTAGATATGCACGATCGCTTAGCAATGACGCTGCAAGATGACCTGACAAACCGCATTGTCAAAACAGGCGTCAAAGGTGTGTTGATAGAAATTTCTTCTCTAGAAATTGTTGATTCTTTTATCGGTCGCATTATCAACAATATCGCTAGTATGTCACGAATTTTAGATGCGGAAACAGTTGTGGTCGGGATGCAGCCAGCGGTTGCTATTACGCTCGTTGAGTTGGGGCTTTCCCTGACAGGAGTTCGCACAGCTTTAAGCGTTGAAAAGGGCATGATTTTGTTAAGAAAATCCTTGGGTTTGTCTCTTGACGAGCAAGCTTAAGCAGTCGATTAATTGTCCCCTGACTGAGGCACAGGCAGTCAAGAAACCTAGTTTGTTTGTAGATACCTTGTTGACAAACTGAAGATTTCTTAGGACAGGGCTTACGCACTCAAGGGGGTTAAATCAAGGGTTTGAGATTCCTGCACAATCTTCTCTTTTGAGAGAAAATCGTAGTAAGTGCGTAAGTCCTATTAGGAGAAACTAAGTTGATGATCGTAAGTCCTATATTTTGGGGAGAAGTTCTATTTTGGTACAGTAGCCGCCATGTCAAAACGTGAGACACTAGAAATCCGATCGTCATCCGATATAGTCCACGTCCGACAGCAAGTGCGAACTTGGGCTGTAGCAATGGGATTCGGTTTACTAGACCAAACGAAAATCGTTACCGCAGCCAGCGAACTCGCCCGCAATACTGTAGAGTACGGCAAAGGGGGAACTGTAACTCTCGAAACACTCCAATTAGGCACTCGCAAAGGGCTACGGCTGATATTTGAAGACAAGGGCCCGGGAATTCCCGACATCGAATTGGCAATGACTGACGGTTATACTTCTAATCACGGTTTGGGTTTGGGGCTCAGTGGTTCCAAGCGGTTGATGCACGAATTTGAGATTGTTTCCAAAGTGGGTAAGGGAACTAAAATTGCGATCGTCCGCTGGCGGTGAACCAGTAATAGGATTTGAGAGTTGAGATTTTTGATTAAACCATTGGGAATGACCCAAAGTATCCAGGATACAAGCCCCCGGATGAATCCGTGGGGTTAATGCTTCAATTCTAAAATCTAAAATCTAAAATCTAAAATCTAAAATCGATTGAGTGAGGACGATCGGGGTTTGGAGCTTGCGTATAGTTGTATTATTTTTTTAATTGGTATAAAGAGTAACCAGCAAAGCCAAGAAGTGATTCTTGGCATCCCACAGCATACCCGGAGAGGGTTGGCGTAGGGAGGATTTCATTATGAGAACTGATAAAAAATGATAGATGCCGTAGCCCTGCCCGTTACAGAAGAAAGTCAAGTCGGAGAAGCGCGGCGAATCGCAGTCGCCCTGGCGGCCGAAGTCGGATTTAACGAGACCGATCGCGGTAAAGTGGCAATTGTTACCACCGAAGCCGCAAAAAACCTGGTCAAGCACGCCCGCGAAGGAGAAATTTTGCTGCGAACATTCAAAACAGTGGCAGGATATAGCATTGAAATAGTAGCGCTAGACCGGGGGCAGGGCATGGCAAATGTCGCGCTGTGTCTGCGGGACGGTTTTTCTACAGCGGGAAGCCCTGGAACGGGACTGGGGGCAATTCAACGCCTCTCTACTTTGTTTGATATTCATTCTGTACCAAAACAGGGGACAGCCTTATTAGCGCGGCTGGAACCGACCCAAAATAGCCGGGAAGCATCCCAAAACAGCAATTATTTGGAATTTGGGGTCGTCCACTTGCCAAAAGTAGGAGAGCAAATTTGCGGCGATTCATGGGCGGCAGAAAATCACCTTGACAAAAACCTGATCTTAGTTGCAGACGGGCTTGGCTACGGGGATTTGGCCCAGGAAGCGTCTCGCGAAGCAGTGCGGGTATTTGAGGAAAACGCCAAACTTGGGCCGAAAGCAATTTTAGAGAAGGCGCACGCTGCTTTAAAAAATACCAGAGGAGCGGCGGCGGCGATCGCCCAAATCGATCGTACTCAACAAACAATTTGTTTTGCCGGAATTGGCAACATCAGCGGTGTAGTTGTCACAGAGAACCAAAGCCGCAGCATGGTTTCCTACAACGGCACAGTTGGACATATGATGCGAAAAGTAGCAGAATTTGTCTATCCTTGGTCGCAGCAGTCCCTACTCATCATGCACTCCGACGGTTTGGCGGCGCAGTGGAATTTAAACCGCTACCCGGGTTTAGCCTCCAGACATCCTGCTTTAATCGCAGCCGTGCTCTACCGGGACTTCAAACGCACTCGCGATGACATGACAGTTATAGTAGCCAAGATGAGAGAAGCAGCGTGAGTTACCCAATCCTGACGACGGAAGTCCGTTTTGAACAAGACATCGTACAAGTACGCCAAAGAGCTCGCCAAATTGCTAAAGGGCTGGGATTCGATTCCCAAGTACAAACCCGCATCGCCACAGCAGTTTCCGAAATTGCCCGCAATGCTTTCAAATATGCAGGCGGTGGCAAAGTAGAATTCATTGTGGAAGGGGAATCGCCCCAAATTTTTCGGACTCGGATTTCCGACACGGGGCCGGGAATTGCTGATTTAGCGGCTGTGTTAAGCCCCAATTTTCGATCGCAAACCGGCGCGGGACTTGGTTTAGCAGCAGCGAAACGCTTGATGGACGAAGTGCAAATCGACTCGGCGCCCGATCGCGGAACGGCTGTACAATTAATTAAACAGTTTTCCAAAAATATGCCGGCGCTGAGTGCGATCGAACTCAATCAATTACTTGACAAACTAGCGCGCCAAATTCCCGAAGATCCCTACGCTGAAATTCAGCAGCAAAATCAAGAATTACTACGCACTTTAGACGAACTCCGCCAGCGTCAAGAAGAACTCGTACAATTAAATCAACAACTAGAAGATACCAATCGCGGAGTCCTGGCACTTTACGCTGAATTGAACGACAAAGCCGAATCTCTCCGCCGCGCCAGCGAACTCAAAACTAGCTTTCTCTCCAATATGAGCCACGAGTTTCGCACTCCGCTAACGGCAATTCTGAGCCTTTCCGAAATATTGTTACATCGCCTAGACGGAGAACTTTCCGCCGAACAGGAAAAGCAAGTAAATTACATTCATAAATCTGCCGAGTCTCTCGCAGAACTTGTCAACGACTCGTTAGATTTAGCCAAAGTGGAAGCCGGAAAACTAACTGTTCGCGTGGCTGATTTTGAAGTCGAAGATTTGTTCAGCGCCCTGCGAGGAATGATGCGCCCCCTGCTTCCCCAAAACTCTGCCGTGTCTATAATTTTTGAAGATCCTCTCGAACTTCCAATCCTCACAACCGACGAGGGCAAAGTTTCTCAGATTTTGCGAAATCTGATTTCTAATGCCCTCAAATTTACCGAAGCAGGGGAAGTTCGAGTTGCTGCGGAAATAGGAGAGGAGGGAACAGTTACTTTTTCAGTAGCAGATACGGGCATCGGCATTCCCCCAGCCGACCAAAGGCAGATTTTTGAAGAATTTGTCCAACTCGAAAACCCCTTGCAGAAGCGCGTCAAAGGCACGGGATTGGGATTGTCTCTGTGCAAAAAACTGGCGGAATTTCTGGGGGGAAGCATTGAAATCACAAGTTCACCCGGAGTGGGTTCGACTTTTTTTGTTACACTGCCGATTCTGTATCCTGGAGAGGAAGAAAACCCTTTGGAAATATCTGCTGCTAAGGCAGATGAAATATCGCTGGCGATCGCAAATTCTCGTAGCTTGAGGGGTTCCGGGCCATCGCCAGCGGCGGATTCAGCAGCCAAAGTTTTGAATGGGGAGGATGAAGATAGTTTTTCGGTATTTGCTGAAAAACTTGCCACCAATTCATTGTACTGCGATATAGGTCGCCAACGGTGGTGAAGGTTGGGTGCGGCTGCTCTTTGAGCAACCGCCAGCAATTTTTATCGACATTATGATACTGACTCTGACCGAATTTGAGGTTTTGGAAGGGTTGAAGTGCGATCGAACTACTTGTCAAATATCTGCTATCGTGATGAATTCAAAACATTTTGGGTTACATCACTTTTTTGCTGTACGGGATGCTAGGCCTGCACGGTGAAACATATTATTCCGATGCAAAGGGAAACGATATCAGGCATTGTAGCTTTTGAGGACTGAAGTCGGATGCTGCGAACGTAATTATATTTTTTTCACCGAATTTTATATGGTTCGTAAGAGAGTTAATTTATAGCAGGCAATATTTATTTAATTTGCAACAGAATTTAACCTTTGTGCTGTAAAATGTAGCAGTTCTCAGTTGCCGACTATATAGTAGGGACTTACCGAGGGCCTGTTTTCGTGTCGGCGATCGGCTAAAATCCCTGATAAATCTCGTTCTTAGCAAAGTCTCGATTAATAAAAATAATGCCACAGTAGGCCCGTGATCCAAACCCATACAAAATAAGCCATTCCCAATTCTAAAATCTAAAATCTAAAATCTAAAATGGTATGACTTTCATCTCCCTTCAATATGCCCTGTTTCTGTTAGTTTTGTTCGCGGCTTACTGGTTGGTTCCGGTGCGGTGGTGGCGGCTGTTTATCATGCTGGCGGGTAGTTTAATTTTTTACGCTTCGCTGCAAATTTGGTACATTCCTCTGCTGTTAGTCGGGGCTTTGTTTAATTACTGCTTGGCGATGGCGATTGGGGAACCTCTGGATTGGCGGATTGCTAATGAATCTTGGAACCGCCGCCGTTTGTTGCTGCTGTGGATAGGTATCTGCCTGAATGTGTTGCTGCTTCTGGGCTTTAAGTATGTGCCTTTTTTATTGAGTTCGATCGGCACTTTGTTCAATTGGCCTGTAGCTATCGACGGGGCTGACTGGGTAAAAAGTCACGTCATCGCACCTTTGGGATTGAGTTTCTTTTGCTTTGAGTGCATTGCTTATTTGATTGACGTGTACCGAGGCGCGCCTGCTGCTACTTCGCTGCTGCACTTTGCTGCTTACAAGTTGTTTTTTCCCAAGCTGATTTCCGGTCCGATTACTCGGTATCACAACTTGATCTATCAACTGAAAACCCAGCAATTTCCGACGCCCGATCGCATTTCTGAGGGACTTTGGACGATCGCCTTTGGTGCAGTAAAAAAAGGTCTTTTCGCAGATAACTTAGGAATTTATGTCGATTTAAGCTTTACCAACTTGCAGCGGGCGGGTAGCGAGGATTTGTGGCTGGCGATTTTTGCTTACGGGCTGCAACTTTATCTCGATTTTAGTGGCTATGTTGACATGGCGCGCGGTACTGCTTTGCTGCTGGGTTGGTATTTGCCGCCAAATTTTGATTTTCCTTATTTTAGTGCCAGTATAGCTGATTTTTGGCGACGCTGGCACATGACTTTAGGGGATTGGCTACGCAATTATTTGTATTTTCCTTTGGGCGGTTCGCGAGTCGGTTTGTGGCGCACTTGTCTGAATTTGGCGATCGTCATGTTAATTGCAGGAATTTGGCACGGGGCGGCTTGGGGATTTATTGTATGGGGGGGTTTACACGGTTTAGCTTTGGCGGTTCACAGGCTGACTGATGTGCTGTTTAAGCGGTTGCGGATCGAGTTTTTGTGGGAAAATCCGATCGGTATTGCGATCGGTTGGCTGTTGACTCAGGCGATGGTTTTTGGTAGTTGGATATTTTTCCGTCTTCCAGATTTAAAGGATTCTGGATGGGCGATTTCGCATTTGTGGGGACACGCTGCTGACGTGCAGTTTGCTGAGAAAGTTTATGGCGAAGCTTTGGGTTTGGAAAGAGTGCATTTAACTTGGATGTTGGCAGCTTTGGCGGCGGCGATGTTGGGGAATTATGCGTTGAGTCGGGGTTTGAAATTAGAGTTAAATTGGCCGCTGAAATTGGTGTTAGTGCCGCTTTGTTTGTATGCCGTTTGGGTGTTGGCTCCCGAAGGGGGTTTACCTTATATTTATTTTGATTTTTAGGGTATTATTTAATTCGCCGTAAGGTGCAGCGCACCCTACAACTACATTGAGGTGCGCGGAAGTGATTCCCAGCTACCTATTGGTGTCAACTTAAGGTTTTAGTTCGCCAGTCCTCCCGCTCACCCAACAGTCCGCCAGGGAATGAATTCCCTGTCTCATAGCTAAAGTCCTCTCAAAGAGGACTGAAGAACTCATTAGTCCTAATAGCCAGGAATTTCGCTTTGAGGAAGGGGTTGAAACCGCTGCCGGACTGAGGGTTTAACGTTAAGTTGACATCAATGCCTGCTACCCTAAAACTCACAGTCAACAGTCAACAATCATCTCCCTCCTGTACCCTACAACTGATAAGAACACCAGTCACTCCAGCTACCGACATAAAGTTTAGCATCGGGAATTCCGGCGATTTCTAAAGACAGTAAATTAACGCAAGCCGTCACCCCGGAACCGCAATAAACAATTATTTCTTCCGCTTTTTCTAATTCCGTCCAGCGCTGTTTTTGTTCGGATGCCGATCGCACTTTTCCAGTTTCATCCGTCACCCCTTGCCAAGGATAGTTAACCGCACCCGGAATGTGACCTGCAATGGGGTCGATCGGCTCCCGCAAACCTTCATATCTCTCGCTTTCTCGCGAATCAATCAAAACCTTTCCCGGCAAGTCTTTACGCTCTTTCACAGCCTCAATATCTACCGCCACATCCTGCTGCAAATGAGCAACAAATTTACCCTCGCGGGGGTCTGGCAAAGTATTTGTTACCGGATATCCCGCCGCTTTCCAGCCGCTGAAACCGCCGTCTAACAAAGCGACTTTGCTGTGTCCCATATATCGCAGCAGCCACCACAAACGAGCCGCAAAAGCCAGCCGCGAATCGTCATAGGCGACGACTAAAGTTTCTGCTGAATTAATACCGATAGCGCTCAATTTATCAGCTAATTCTTCAATATTTGGCAGCGGATGTCTACCGCCGTGTTTGCCCACTGAACTGGCGAGATCGCGGTTTAAATCTAAATAGAAAGCTCCCGGAATGTGACTTTCTTGATATTGTTTTTGTCCCAATTCAGGGTCGGCAAGGGAAAACCGACAGTCAATAATTACAACTTGCGGATTGTCGGTATTGGTGGCTAACCATTCAGGAGAAACGATTAAAGTATTGTCAGTCATAATTTTTCACATCTATCTTTTAACATTTATCTGGAAGGACCTTTTTTATCTGGTTCTGCTTTGTCGGTACGAGATTTTTTAGAATTAGCTTTCTCCGAAGCTCTTTTTTCAGAATTGGATTTTTTAGGAGTTGCTTTTTCCGAAGGTGATTTTTCGACGGGTGCGGGAGTTGGAGTTGGCAGAGGGGGAGTTACGGCTGCTTCTTGAGCGTAAAGCAGATATTTCTGATACTCGATTACTTTTGATTGAGCTAGTTGATGGTTGGGGCTAGAAACTGGTACTCTTCTCATTAATGAGACGGCTTCTTGCCAACGATCGATAACTGTAGTCCAATCGGCCTTGGTTTTTGCCGATCGCCCTAACTCTGCTGCTTTGAGTGCGCTGTTAACGGCTTCTCGAAAAGTATCAGGTGCAGCATCCGGTGCAGTTGCTAAATTTGCTGTTTCATCGGGATTATTCCCCGCAGTTGCTGCTGGCTGGTTCAAAATTTTACCGACAAACGCCACCACCGCGATCGCCAACATACCCGTTACTAGCCCCACTACAATGAAAGTCGATCGCAGTCGGTTCTCAAATGCAGCAAGTTCCGACGGTTTTTCCTCCTCAATATTGTTCTCCATGTCTGTGCGATCGTCCATATTAACAACAGCAGTATTTGGTACAGATCCTACAAAGCTCTGGGGTTCAAAAGTGCTGTTGTCCAAACTAAACTCTTGACTCCAAGCAGCAGCAATCTGACCGCTTTCTCTGCCCTCAACCTTCACTTTGCGAATCGAATCAGGCTGCAAATTCGTCAGCTCGGTGCGAACAAAATCAACTAAGGTATTTTCTATGGGTACTTGCTCGGCCTCAAGAATTACATCCAAACAGTCGCCGTCGAGATTCGCGGAGGCTGTGATGCCTTCAGATTGCAACTGGCTGTTTAGCCAAGATGCGATCGCAGTGGCGAGATTTCCCTGCTTGGCAAGTTCCTGAAAATTAAGCTCTGTCATAGCTGGACACCTGATAATGCAGAAGGTAGAAGGCAGAAGGAATGAAAAAGTCAGAAATAGTTTTTTTAAAGTTGAAAACACCCTAACTGAAATTCAACAAATAGTATAATGTATCGTGGCAAATCCCAGCCCAAAGACGCAAATTATCACTCTCGCTCCCCCTCCCAGCCCTTGAGAAAAGACTCGCAGTCCTTACTCCCAAACCAACTCAGGTTTTTAGTGAGGAATGCAAGTCGTCTGGCTCAGCCGCCAAATACTGCTGCTGCAACCAGGTTTTTGATACCGGGCGCGCCAGTCCAAATATTGCAAGCATCACCCCTAACACCAGCATCCGCCTGGAAAAATCCTCGCTCGCGCGGATGCGAGATGGGAAATTTTAGATGAAAAATTTGTGTGATCGCAGTGCCATCGGCGGACAGCGGGTGATATCATCAGTTAGTCAATATTCAAGTTTTTATAGCAAATAACTCGATCGCAAAATGGTAGCAATAGCAATTTTAGCGGCTGGACGTGGCACGCGCATGAAATCTGACTTGCCTAAAGTTCTACACGAATTAGGCGGTCGATCGCTAGTTGAGCGAGTCCTCCAAAGTTGTCAAGAAATTCAAATTACGAGGCGACTTGTCATCGTCGGTTATCGAGGCGAACTCGTTAAAGAATCCCTGATTCAAGGTCAAGAAAGATCGGGAAAAAATCTTCAATCTCCTCCCCTAGAATTTGTCGAACAAACCGAACAATTGGGAACAGGTCATGCCATTCAACAATTGCTGCCTCACTTAGAGGGATTTCAAGGAGATTTGCTGGTCTTAAATGGAGATGTACCTTTGCTGAGGGCAGAAACTATCAAACAATTGATGGCTGTTCACAAACAGCACCAAAACTCTGCTACTTTATTGACAGCTAATTTGCCGAATCCCCAAGGATACGGGCGAGTATTTACCGACAGTCAAAACTTAGTCCAGCAAATTGTCGAAGACCGCGATTGCACACAAGCTCAAAAGCAAAATCACCGAATTAATGCAGGTGTTTACTGTTTTCACTGGCCGGATTTAGAGAAAATTTTGCCAGAATTGAAGGCAGACAATGACCAAAAAGAATATTACCTAACTGACACGGTAAATTTCCTCAATCCGGTAATGGCGGTCGATGTGGAAGATTATCAAGAAATATTGGGAATTAACGATCGCAAACATTTAGCTACAGCTTGCGATATTTTGCAAACGCGGGTAAAGGACAAGTGGATGACGGCGGGAGTGACGCTGCTAGATCCCAACAGCATTACGATCGACGATACCGTAGATTTGCAGCCGGATGTGGTAATTGAACCGCAAACTCACTTGCGGGGAAATACTTCGATCGCCTCTGGGAGTCGCATCGGCCCCGGCAGCTTGATCGAAAACAGTCAGATTGCAGAAAATGTGACTGTGCTTTATTCGGTAGTTTCTGACAGTATGGTTGCTGAAAATTCCCGCATTGGCCCTTACGCCCACTTGCGGGGACACGCAGAAATTGGGGCGAACTGCCGCGTCGGCAATTTTGTAGAATTGAAAAATACTCAAATCGGCGATCGAACTAATGTAGCTCACTTGTCTTATTTAGGCGACGCGACTTTGGGAGAAAAAGTCAACATCGGTGCTGGGACAATTACGGCGAATTATGACGGAAAAAACAAGCACAAAACTCAAATAGGCGATCGAAGTAAAACTGGTTCTAACAGCGTGCTGGTTGCACCGATAACTGTGGGGGAAGATGTTACTGTAGCGGCGGGTTCTGTGGTGACAGAAGATGTGCCGAATGATTGTTTAGTAATTGCCCGTTCCCGGCAAGTTGTCAAACCAGGTTGGAAGTTGAAAGAACCTAAAAAGTGAACAATGGTTCACTTTTTAGATGATCAGTTTCCACCCAATCGCGAGTTTCGCACTGGATACCAAAGAAACCGGGTTTTTATACCGGAAGCGATGGCAATCTAGAAGAGATTTTGGTGAAAAACCCGGTTTCTGCGTAAGTCCGCCACCTTGAGAAATCGGGTTGATCGCGATCGGCTATTTTTGGTTATTTTGCTGGTGCAAATAGTTGTTAATCGCTTTAGCGATTTTTGCTTGCTGGTATGGGTTCATCGTGCGGGGTAGGGAGATGCGAGAGCCTCCACAAACTAACAGTCTGATTTCGTACCAAGTGTCATTATCCCGATCTTTTGTTCGATCGACTTCCACGCCATAAATCTCGCACAGAGAGTATTCCGTTACTTTACGTGCCAACAAACCCCGCTGTTTAACAGTCAAGGTGTTTAAAGTTCCATCGAAGCTGTAGATTTCATTATTTCTCAAGACGATCACTCCGATTCCTGCGAGCAAAAATATGCCTCCTGTCCATCCCAACCAGCGATCATCTTGGCTTAAGCGCAGCAATCGATTTTTTGCATTTTTAACAAAAAAATTGATGTCAGAAGCCACAGCGTTTTGGGTTCCCCAATTAGTGGAGTTAGCAGTGAAAGGAACATTGCCAACAGAAGTCAAAAGTACAACTCTGGTTTTATAGCCGCATCTTTCAACTTTAGCTCCCCGCAAAGAATCCAGCTCAATTTCTTTGATGTTCGATCCCAGTAAATTCGAGCGCACAATCTGGCACTTTCCTTGTTTTGACTGCAATCGCTGGCAGCTCAGACTTGCTGCATGATAGTCAAAAGTCAGCGATATCAGTCCCAATGTCATGAATAAACAACTAGGGAACCAAAAATCAAATATGCTTTGAGTCTGAATTATTAATTCACTTGCTGTTTCCTTGATTTTTTTCATTTATCTCACCTTTTGATTCCCAAAATGAGGCTACAGATCGACTTCCTGACCTGGATGAGCCAAATTGTTAACTTATATATTATTTGAAGTCGTTTTTTGCCATGACCCCTTTTATTTTGCTAATAGATTAGCACTAAAATCTCTGGCAGACAACCAAGGTCGCGAGTTTACCTGTGGCTGAGTTTAAAATAGCTTTCCATGATTTAAAGTAGATGAATCTTAAAAATATATTAATTATGTTATGGGTAATGAAACGTTAGTTTCGCGCTCCGTAGGAATGTAATCACCCAGGTGAGTAGAGGTTTACATTTTGTTACATAGTCAGGTTTATTTGCGCCTACTGAATTATCGTTAAGCTAATCCGCATTTAAATTGCATGGTCAAATAAACTTTCAGTGGTGTTGCATAATTATAGTATAAATATAGGGAATCACCATGCAATGTCCTGAGTGTAAATCAACCCATATCCGTAAAAACGGTAAGAAAAAAGGAAAATAGAACCACATTTGTGTCAAATGTGGCCGTCAATTTATCGATGATTATGAGTAACAGCGAGGTTACAGTGAGACTGTGAAACGGGAATGCCTAAAAATGTACGTCAATGGTAAGCTGTTCTACATTTAAATTGTCTGTTAAAAAACAATCAAAGTCTTGTGGGGTGGGCGTCCCGCTCGCCCTGAATATACAATTTAAATGCGCGACAGCTTATGGGTTTTTGGGCGATTAGCGAATCAAAGGAGTTCATCACACCACCCTAATAACTTGGGTAAGACTTGTGGGAAAACTATTACCAGATGTTTATGACCCCGAAGTTATGCCAGAAGTCGGTGAGCTTGATGAATTACAGACTTATATAAAAAACACACAAAATCTGGCTGTGGACAGCCGTTGACCACTTTCGGTCAGGAATTTTAGGATGGGTATTAGGAGATCATAGTTCCGAGACGTTTGAATCGTTGTGAGACAGGGTAAGTGCCTGGAAATGCTATTTTTATGTCACGGATGGATAGCCAGTCTATCCGATGTTTATTCCTGATGAAGATCACATCATTAGTAAGACTTATATGAAACTCCTTAGAAGATGAAAATACGAGGTTGAGACATTATCTGGCAAGACTACATCGGAAGACTCTTTATTATTCTAAGTGCGCGGAAATGCTCAGGCACTCTATTAAAGTATTAATACATTACCTAAAATTTCAGGATGTTCCCGTTCCGGCAGTATTCATACCTTGATTCAGCAACGCCGAAAATGTATAGAATGCCGGCTCTTCCGTACTTATTGTGCTAAAATGTCAACAAATAGTTCCCCAACAAACTTTCTAGAAATAAAATATGAAAAA